>JACDBO010000157.1 GCA_013694885.1 Chloroflexia bacterium
CCCGGCTCTTCGGCGAACCTGGTGCTGAGGAGACCTGGTTTTCCGACGACATGGCGATCGAGGAATACGACCCGACCAAGACGCTCAACGTGGGCAGGGCGGAGATCAGTTTCGCGCCGACGGTCCATTATGTCCCCTGTTGGGCGATACGAGTGGGTGGCGGCGATTCGCCCGATCTCGTCTACACGGCCGACACCGGGCCGGCCGCGAATCTCGGCACCTTTGGGCGCGGAGGGGGTGTCCTCGTCGCTGAGGCGGCGTTGCTGGAGCCAGGGGCTGAACCGATGGAAACACGAGGACATCTGACGGCCGCGGAAGCCGCGGCGCTCGCCAACGAGACGGGGGCATCGACACTCGTTCTGACCCATATCTGGGAGGAGCTGGAGCCTGCGCGGTTCGTGGAGCGAGCGGCGAGTATCTTCCGCGGTCGGCTCGAATTGGCACGTCCAGGCGTCTCAGTGTCATGGTAAACTATCAGGTTAGTCTCGGCCGGCCACCAAAACAGCTTCGCGGCTATGGGCACAGTCCACACGGGATCGCGGACACATGCGACGGACGCAGAACGATCTCCACAATGTCCTGAAATCGCGGTGGCGGTGCTAGACTCATGGGATTATCGGAGTTTGGATCGATTCGTTTGGTCGCGGCACGGCTTGTTCGTCGCTCACGGACAACCAGAGTGGGTACGAGATGAGGTGGACAACTGGTTCTGACCGGTCCGCGTCGTCTGGTCGACCGATCGTCGCCCTTGCGAGTCAGCCGACCTGGTGGGGGTCGGTGGACGGGATCGCGGCGACGAGCGCGGACGCGGGATTGGTTGCTGTCGATCTCGATCTGACCCAACCTGGGCTTCCCCCGCATTCATCTGACGCATCGGATGCGATGTGGAGAAGCGTTCGCATGCGTAGTTGCTGGCTGCCGGCGATCGTGGGTGGACCGTTCGCGCGCCGACGGGCCGCCGCCCTGCTCCGCTTCGTGCGTGACGGGCGAGACCGTGCTGGCCTGCGGACGATCGTCCTCCCGCGCACAGCCGCGGGCCGAGGCGTGCCGATGGCGAAAACGGTGCGGGAATTGACCGTCGGCAATGCCGGAAGTTCACTGCGGCTGGCGGTGGCCGTCGATCCCGCCGCAATTGCCGCCCATCGGTCACAACGCAGCGCTCTTCAGTCGAACCTGCGAATGGCTGAAGAATGGGATCTCGACATCGCGCTGGATCTCGCGATACCGACGAGCGCGGCGTGGGAGGCGGAGGCGGCGGTGCTCCGCCTCCTGCCGCGACTGCGCATCGTACGCCTTCCCTGCCGAAGCGACCGGGTGGCGGATGACACGACACGGGTCGTCGAGCGCACGGTCGCGATGCTGGTCGATCAGGGCTATGCGGGGACCTTCAGCTTGCTACCGCCGCCGTCACATGGAATGGATATGCAATCGGCGGCGCGCGCCGCCGATGCGGTACGGCAGATGCACCGCGACATCCTGCTGCGCTACGAGCGCATCGCCCAAGACGTAGCCTACAATCCACGACTGGGGCGGCTTCCCGGCGGTTACGAGCCTCGCTGAGGTGTGATCGCACATGGTCATGGCGCCGGACTGTCCGTCCGGCGGCATGACCAGATTGGATTACCGCTTGGTGTACTGCGGCGCCTTCCGGGCTCGCTTGAGTCCGACCTTTTTCCGCTCCTTGACGCGTGAGTCACGCGTGAGCAGTTTTGCCTGCTTCAGTGCGGGCCTGAGCTCGATGTCGAAGCGGGTCAACGCGCGGGAGATACCGTGTCGCACGGCGCCCGCCTGCCCGCTGACACCACCACCGATGACGGTGGCGATGACGTTGAAGCGCTCGCGAGTGCCCGTGAGCGAAAGTGGTTCCATGATCGTGGCCTGATGCAGATCACGCCCGCCGAAATAGTCGCGCGAGGTCTTCCCGTTGACGGTCACCGTCCCGTCGCCGGGATAGAGGCGGACACGCGCCACCGACGACTTGCGGCGTCCGACCCCATAGTAGAATTGGCCTTTGGCAGTGGTATCGCTCATGGTCACTCCTTTGCCGTCGCCGCTAGGCTCGATCGGCCGTGTGGTCCAACGCCAGCGGTTCAGGGTTCTGGGCGGCGTGAGGGTGGCTTGAGCCAGCGTAGACCTTCAACTTCTTGAACTGCTGCCGGCCGAGCGTCGTGTGGGGCAACATGCCCCGCACGGCAGACTCAATGATCCGCTCCGGATGACGAGCGCGCACGTCTCGGAGCGCGGTCTGCCGAAGGCCGCCAGGGTAGCCCGAGTGGCGGTAGTAGAACTTCTCGCGCTCCTTGTTGCCCGTCACTTTCACCTTTTCGGCGTTGATGACGACAACGAAGTCACCCGTGTCGATATGCGGTGTGTAGATCGCCTTGGTCTTGCCGCGCAACGTCGCCGCGATTGCCGAAGCGATCCGGCCCAGCGTTTTGCCTTCGGCGTCGACGATGTACCAGCCACGCGCTACGTCGGTCGGTTTTGCGGAATAGGTCCGTCGTTCCACGCTTGCTCTCCATGCTTCCAGCTCTTAGCCAGTGGCCCGCAGCGTGATCTCATCCGCGGCGGGCACGTCGTCGTCGTAACCGATACGCCATAGTACGAGGCCGTGCGCTGGGGCTGTTGGCGGTCCACCACGGCGGTCCGCCGCCTGGCGGAGCTCGCCCATCCACTCGACCGGCCGTGCGCCGCGACCGATCTCGACCAGTGCTCCGACGATGCCTCTCACCATGCGCGGCAGAAAGCCGTCGGCCACGACTCTGATCTCGTACCCTTCGCCGGGGCCATCCGCGTCCAATTCCCACATCGGCGGCACTGGCCGAACAGAACATCGCAGCACCGTTCGAACGGTACCACGCGGGCGTTCGCGCCAAGTCGACCAAGGGACGCCCACTCCGCCGCTGGCGAACGCCGCAAAGTCGTGGCGCCCGATGAGCATCGCCGCGGCCGCCTCCATCGCCTGCCGGTCGAGTCCCCGCGCCCGTTGCCATACCGTGTGGCGCGCGAGCGGTTGTGGACCGCCGCACCACACACGATACCGGTACTCGCGCCAGATGGCATCGTACCGGGCGTGGAACCCGACCGGTCGGCGCCGGACCTCGGCTACCGCTACATCGACGGGAAGCCGAGCATTGACAGCCTGCGTGAGGGCCAAGTCCCCCAGTCTGCAGAGCACCGGCCCCACCCTTGCGCAGCTGACGGCTTGTCCCATCGCGTGGACGCCCCGGTCAGTTCTCCCCGCGAAGACGGTGCCAATGTGGACTCCCGCCAGATCGCTGAGTGCCTGCTCCAATACGCTCTGAACGGTTCGCCGGTTTGGCTGCCGCTGAGAGCCCCAGAACGCCCCTCCGTCGTAGGCGACCGTCAACTGCCAGCAGCCGCCTTCGGGCGCCGGCGACTCGTTCGCCACGAGTGCCGTCGCTAAACGACGAACTCGATCAACACCAGTGGCGCGGCGTCGCCCCGGCGAACACCGAGCTTGGATAATCGGGTGTAACCGCCGGGCGTCGTCTCGTACCGCGGGGCAACGATATCGAATAGCCGTTTCATCGCCGGTTCGTGGTCGATCTTTGACATGATCAATCGCCGGTGATATGCGGAGTCGTCACGGGCAATCGTCACCAACGGCTCAACCACACCACGCAACTCCTTGGCCTTGGCCTCGGTGGTGGTGATGCGGTCGTTCAGAATCAGGGAGATCGCAAGCTGTCGAAGCAGTGCCCGCCGCTGCGCCGGGTTTCGCCCGAATTTGCGGCCCGCCCTTCGATGCCTCATGTCTGACCACCTTCTCGGTCGGCTCCGGCATCACCGCGCAGCGACGCGATGGCCTCAGCTACTTCACGCGTCTCCGGATCGGAATCGTCATCGAACTCGCCGCGCCCGTCGAAACTCGTCGCGACCTCGGCCTCCGGCAGATACCCGTACTCCGCGAGTTTCTCGCGCAGCTCTGTGAGTGAACGGGGACCGAAATTGCGAATCGAGAGTAATTGATCGGGATCCATGGTCAGCACCTCGCCGACCTTGTGGATATCCTTGCTCCGCAGCGCATTGAGGACGCGCGGCGCCAGGCCGAGCTCGGCCAGCGACTTGTTCTGGACCTCTTCGGGAATGAAGGAACTCGCCGCGGCGATCGGCTCGGGTTTGGTGAACTCGGCAAACACCTGCGCATGATCCATCAAGATCTGCGCCGACTGGGAAAGCGCTTCGTCCGGCTCGATGGTGCCATCAGTCAGGATCTCAATGATCAATCGATCGTAGTTGACGTCCTGTCCGACGCGGGTGTGCTCGACCACGTAATTCACGCGCTGGATCGGCGTGAAGATGGCATCGATCGGAATCTCGCCGAGCGACACCGATGTTTGCTCCTCGGCCGGTCGGTAGCCGCGGTCGCGACTAATCCAGAGATCGACGTCGAGTGTCGCATCGGCGCCATCGAGTGTTGCGATCGGTTGATCGGGGTTGACCAGCTCGACTTCAGCCGGCCACGAGACATCGCCGGCGGTCACGACGTGCTCGCCGTCGCCTTCGTTGCGCGCGAACAAGTGGGCGCGCACATCGCCATCAACCTGGAGCATGCGTTTGAGTCGGATTCCCTTCAGGTTGAGGACGACTTCGGTGACGTCTTCACGCACGTTGGGAATGGTCGAGAACTCGTGCCAGACATTGTCGATGCGGACACGCGACACTGCCATACCTTCAAGCGAGCGCAGCAGAATGCGCCGCAAGGCGTTGCCGAGCGTGGTCCCGTACCCTGGTTCAAGCGGTTCGATCTTGTATCGTCCGTAGTTGAAACCGGTCTGATCGGTCTCAATCGAAAACTGTGGTTGTTGCAACAAGCGGAATCGCCTCCTCCTGACGCCGCCCCTCCCGCGGTGTCTCCGCTCGCGGCGAAGATTTCGGGGGTGGCGGGGCGGGCCGGTCTTATGACTGGCCCGCGCAAAGTTTCATTTAGCGGCTGTAGTGCTCGACAATCAGCGCATCATTGAAAAGTGGCACCTGAATCTGGTCGCGCGCGGGCAGATTCAAGACGCGGCCGCTGAGGTTCCCATTGTCCATCGAGATCCACTCTGGCGGCTGCTTGGTTGCCAGCACCTCGCTAAAGTCCTGGAAATACACGCGCTTGCGGCTCTCCGTCCGCACGGAGATCACATCGCTGGGGCGAACCAGAAATGACGGGATGTTAGTCTTGCGACCGTTTACGGTGAAATGCCCGTGGCGAACGATCTGCCGCGCCGCCTTGCGCGAATCGGCGAAGCCCATGCGATAGACGACATTGTCGAGTCGCGATTCCAGAATCTGCAACAGGTTGTCGCCAGTCACGCCGCCACGACGGACCGCCTCTCCATAGTGCTTGCGGAACTGCGTTTCGAGCACGCCATAGAATCGGCGCACTTTCTGCTTCTCGCGAAGCTGCAACCCGAAGTCCGAGGGTCGGCGCGTCCGGCGCTGCCCATGTGCTCCCGGCGGGAAGTTGCGAGGCGGCTTCTGCTGAACAATCGGACACTTCGGTCCTTCGCAGCGCGCGCCCTTGAGAAAGAGCTTCATTCCCTCGCGCCGGCAGAGCCGACAGACGGGGCCCGTATATCTCGCCATACGTCGATTACGCCTCCTGGACCTCGTCCATCATTCGTGTGTCGACGACCATTGTTCAAATCCTCGCCCAAGAATCAGCGAAGCACACTCCACGACACTAGACGCGCCGCCGCTTCGGTGGCCGGCATCCATTGTGAGGAATTGGCGTTGTGTCGGTGATCGAGAGGACCATGACGCCACTCGCCTGCAACGACCGAATAGCCATCTCGCGCCCGGAACCTGGACCTCTGACGTAGACATCCACCTGCCGCAGTCCGTGCTCCTGGGCGCGGCGCGCCGCCGCCTCGGACGTCACTTGCGCCGCAAACGGTGTGCTCTTGCGCGATCCCTTGAACCCATTGGCACCCGAACTCGACCACGCAAGCACGTTCCCCGCCGGGTCGGTCAGCGTCACGATCGTGTTATTGAACGTTGCCTGAATGTAGGCGCTCCCGCGAGGAACGTTCTTCCGATCTCGCCGGCGGACTCGTCCGCGCCCTCTACTCTGTGTCGCGCCACCGCGCCGACGTTCAGCCATACCGTCTGATTGCCTCCAACTAACTCGCCACGTGCTCGGCCACTTCGATGCATTTCAGCGCACCGACGCCCTTATCGGCGACGGCCACCGACGCCCCGCTTCGGACCACGTCGCGTGCGGGCGTTCGTCCGCGTTCGCTGACCACGGACCGGCATTCCCCGCCGGTGGCGCAGTCCCCGGTACGAGCCGATGTCCATCAGGCGCTTAATGTTCATCGACACTTCACGACGCAGGTCACCCTCGACACGCATCTCCTTGTCGATGATGTCGCGCAGCCGGTTGACCTCATCGTCGGTCAAATCCCGCACCCGCGTGTCTGGGTTGACGCCCGTGCGACCGAGCAGGCGCTGGCTGGTGTGCAGCCCGACGCCAAAGATGTAGGTCAACCCGATCTCGACGCGCTTCTCGCGCGGCAGGTCGACCCCCGCGATCCTCGCCATATCTCACCTCTCGTTCGGGCCGAAAGCCAACCCGCAGGCGGCTGGGCGCACTTAACTGGCTAACCCTGGCGCTGCTTGTGCCGGGGATTCGTACAAATGACGCGAACCACACCGTGCCGGCGGATAATCCGACAACGTTCACAGCGGCGGGTCACGGATGCCGCTACCTTCATTACTGGTTACTCCTCGATCGTGCCGCGACGGCGATTTTCCTTAGTATTTTCCCAAACACATGGGAATAGCGCATGTCTCGCGACACGCGCACGAACGCTTATTTTACCATCGCGGCTAGGCGTTCTGTCAAGATGAGCGGCTCCGCATCGGTGACGACGACGGTGTGCTCAAAGTGAGCCGACCAAGAGCCGTCGGCGGTGACCACGGTCCATTTATCCGGCATGATCCGCGTGTCCTCACCGCCGAGGTTGAGCATTGGCTCGATCGCCAGCGTCATGCCGCGGCGCAACCGCAGGCCGTGGCGCGGATCGCCCACGTTCGGGATATGGGGTTCCTCCCACATTTGACGGCCGATCCCGTGCCCGCCGTATCCCCTAACGATACCGTAGCCGCGCGGCTCCGCGTACGCTTCGACCGCATGCCCGATGGCACCGAGCCGATTGCCGGCACGCGCGGCAGCAACCCCCTCATAGAGCGCCGCTTCGGTGTCGATCAACAGCTGTCTCACTTCGTCAGCGACGTCGCCGACCGCGTAGGTCCACGCCGAGTCGCCATGGAAACCGTCGACGATGGCGCCGATGTCCACCGAGATGATGTCGCCGTCCCGCAGCCTCCGCTTTCCTGGAATGCCGTGAACAATCTGGTCATTGACGGATGCGCAGATGTATCCGCGGAAGCCCTGGTGGCCGTAGAAGTTCGACGTCGCCCCGAGTCCGGCGATGGTGTCTCGAACCAGGGCATCCAATTCGGTCACGATTACACCAGGCACGATCGCGGGTTCGACGCGGGCGTGGCACATTGCGACCACATGGCCCGCCTCGCGCATCCGCGCGATCTCCGAATCGTTCTTGATCGTGATCGCCATACCGTTGCCCCTAACGCCCGCTCGTCGAAACGGTGCGGAGTTCCACCGTACGCACCAAGTCTTCTGTCACGCGCTCAACCGGTTGATCGCCGTCAACCTGTTCGAGCAAATCCCGTTCTGAGTAATAGGCCAGCAGCGGCGCCGTCTGCTCTTGGTAGAGCGCAAGTCTGCGCCGAATCGGTTCCGGTTTGTCATCTTCTCGCTGAATGATCCGCCCGCCACAACGGTCGCAGACTCCTTCGACGGAGGGAGGATCGATAGAGACATGGTAGAT
>JACDBO010000060.1 GCA_013694885.1 Chloroflexia bacterium
TCCGCGGCCCGCGCGGCGGCGAGCAGCGCCTCCCGCTCATCGGCCCATTCCCGCTCGCGGAAACCGATCGCCGCGAGTAGCGCGCGGACCGCTGCCGACGACCAGAGGAAGCTGATCGAGGCATCGGGCGCCCACGGCGCCGGATAGTGAATCGGCTGGACCGGCCCCGCCAGAATCTCGTGCATTACCAGCCAACCACCGGGCGTGAGCACGCGATTGATCTCGCGATAGAGCCGTTCTTTCTCCGCGATATTCATCGTCGCGTGCTGTGTCCAGACGCGGTCGAACGCGCCATCGGGAAACGGCATCGCCAGCGCGCTGCCATGCTGAAAGGTGACGCGGTCGGCCAGGCCGACCCGCTCCGTCAGCATCGCGCCGACGCGACACGACTCCTCGGACAAATCCAGCACGGTGACGTGACAGCCCGCCTCGTGGGCCAGCAGCCGCGCCGATCCGGCAATGCCGCCGCCGACGTCGAGCACCCGCATCCCGGCCCGAAGACCTGCCCGGCGCATCAGCGCCCGGGTCGCCTCCGCCCCGCCAGTGTGGAACTGGTCGATCTCGGTGAGCTGCTCAACGGTGAGCGCGTCGGGATCCGTGCCAGCGGCGCGCAGGTTCTCCAGAATCGCGTTGCCGAGATCGCCAGCCGTGTAGTGCGCACTGACGGCGTCGGTGTAGGTCGGTTCACCCATTGCTGCACCTTCTCCTTGCGTCCGGCAGGTGGAAAGAGGTGCATTATCTCCTAGCGCACGGGCGTTGTCCCGACGCCATCACGCTGAACGAGGAGGGTGCGCCGCACGTTTTTGCATCCGTGCGTAAGAAACACCCGACATGCACGCCGGTCAAGCACGTCATGCAAAACGATGTGGCGCACCCGAACGAGGACAGGGCGTTGACAGACGAAATGCTACCGCCTAGACTCGCCCATACGTTCCGTTCATGTCATGCGTCAGAAGCAAGGGTCCTCGTCACTATCGCCTCGGCTGCCCAGGCGAAGCAACTCCTGGGCGCTCCGCCAATGACGGTGCGCTGTGAGACCCGTTCTCGAGGTTGAGGATCTCCACGTTCACTTCCCGACGTCGCGGGGGCCGGTCAAGGCCGTCGACGGCGTCAGCTTTGCGCTGCAACCGGGCGAGCGCCTCGGCCTGATCGGCGAGTCCGGCTCCGGCAAGTCGACCATTGCCCTCGCCATCATGCGCCTGATCAAACCGCCCGGCTCCATCGCCGGCGGTCGCATCCTCCTCGCAGGGACCGACCTCCTCCAGCTCGATGAGGAAGCGGCGCGCCAGCGCCGGCTCGCCGAAGTCGCGCTGGTCACGCAGGGCGCCATGAATGCCCTCAACCCCGTCATCCGCATTCGTCACCAGCTCCTCGACGGGATGGAGGCGCACGGGGTTCAACTCTCCAAGCGCGAGGCCAAGGAGCAGCTGGCAGCCCTGCTCGACTCCGTCGGTCTGCGACCGGAGGTCGCCGATCTCTACCCGCACCAGCTCAGCGGCGGCATGAAGCAGCGCGTCTGCATCGCCACCGCCATTAGCCTCAATCCGAAGGTGATCATCGCCGATGAGCCAACCAGCGCCCTCGACGTCGTCGTCCAGCGCCGCGTCATGCAGACCCTGCGCACGGCTCAGGAGCACCTCGGCGCCGCCGTCATCCTCATCGGGCATGACATGGGCTTGATGGCCCAGTTCGCCGATCGTGTCGCCGTCATGCGCGCCGGTCAGATCGTCGAGATCAATGACGTGCGCGAGATCTTCGCCCGGCCCCAGCATCCCTACACCCGCCTCCTGATGGACAGCTTGCCCTCACTCGATCAGCGGGACTCGCTGCTCCGGAGCGGTCCGCCGGCGCGACCGGCCGCCGAGATGACGACGCCATGAACGGTCCACGCCCCGGCGACAACGGGCAGGCTCACGAGCCGCTCCTTGAATTGCGCGATGTCACCAAGGTCTTCGGTGGTGGCCGGTTCGGACAGCGCGAGGTCGTCGCCCTCAACGAGTTCTCGCTCGCGCTCGACGCCGAACACCCGGTCATCGTCGCCGTCGTCGGCGAGAGCGGCAGCGGCAAGACGACCATGGCCCGCCTGCTGCTCGGACTGGAATCGCCGTCCACCGGCGCCGTGATCTACAAAGGTGTCGACGTGTCGCGCCTCTCAACTCGCGAGCGCCGTGTCTTCCGGCGCGACGTCCAGGCCATCTTTCAAGACCCCTTTGAGGTCTATAACCCCTTCTACAAGGTCGATCACGTGCTGACCACGCCGATCGCAAAATTCGGCCTCGCCAAATCTCGTGAGGACGCGCGCCGCCAGATCGATGAGGCCCTGCGCGCGGTCGGCCTCAAACCCGAAGAAACCCTCGGCCGTTTCCCGCATCAGCTCAGTGGTGGACAGCGCCAGCGGACGATGGTCGCGCGCACCCTGCTGCTCCGGCCGAAGGTCATCGTTGCCGATGAGCCGGTCTCGATGATCGA
>JACDBO010000183.1 GCA_013694885.1 Chloroflexia bacterium
CCGTCGATCAGCCCAAGGCGCGGGCGGTCATCGTCCCTGGTGCGAAAACGGCAGAGTGGCATCAGGCTCTCCTCCAGAGATTGGTGGTTCGATCTAGTCCAGCATTGTCCGGCTGGTAGGGGCGATCCGGCGTGGTCGCCCGCGTCAGGGTCAGTCCAGCCCGATTCCAGGTGGCGTCTTGATCAAGGCGTTTCGTGTCGGTCGGCGGCAGGGCGACCACACCGGGTCGCCCCTACCACTCGACGAAACTCGACTCCATACTACGGCAACTTGTCGGCGGACAAGTGACGAATACGCTCGGCGAGCAGTTCGGCGATGTGAACCACGCGCAGCGGGCGACCGGCCGCGTCGCAGCCACCGCGTAGGTGCATGATGCAGCCTTGGTTGTCGGTGACGATCACGGGTGCGCCGGTTGCCTGGGCGTTGTCGAGCTTGCTTTTCATCAGCCGCGCGGCGACCTCGGGAAACTCGAAACTGAACGAGCCGCCGAAGCCGCAGCAGAGTGTGTTCTCCGGCAGCTCCCGCACCTCGCACCCCAGCACGTCGCGCAGCAGTCGCCGAGGTTCTTCCCGCAGTCCGAGGGCGTTCAGCCCCTGGCAGGAGTCGTGGTAGGTGACGACCGGTGCCGAGGCGTCGGGCGGCGCCAGACTACCCGCCGGGATCGCCGCCACCCGGTCGAGGAAGGTGGTGAAGTCCATCACCTTGGCCGCCAACCGCTCGGCTCTCACCCGCCAGGCCGGTTCCTCGCGGAAGAGGTGCGGGTAATCTTGCGCCATCGTCGCGACGCAGCTGGCGCTGCCGGAGACGACATAGGCGCTTTCGTCGCGTTCCAGCGCCTGAATGGTATGCCTCGCCATTGCCCGAGCATGACGTTCGTCCCCGGAGTTGTTCGCCGGCAGACCGCAGCAGTGCAAACCCCGCGGGTGAACGACGTGGACGCCGAGCGCCCGGAGCACGGTCACGACGGCCTCGCCCTGCTCAGGATAGAGCCGGTCCGTCATGCAACCGGGGAAGAGGGCGACGGTCATTCCGGCGGCACCGTTCGGGATGAGGGCTGGTGGAATAGCGCCACGGTCGTCGGCTGGTAGGGGCGCATGGCATGCGCCCTTCTCGGTCACCGGCTGCTGAGATTCGGGTGATCGCCTCGCGGGGACAGGGCGCATGCCATGCGCCTCTACAGAGGATGGACCGCTCGTTAGTGTGTCCCTGACGCGATCCCGCAGGGGCCGGCTCGCCAGCGCCGGTAGGCTGCGCCACCGTGTCTGCCGGCGCAGGCCCGGTAGTCGCCGCGCGCGAACGAACCTACCGCCGCGCGTCACCGGCAGTTGTGCACGTTGCCCGATCTTGAATAGGACGTGGGCGACGCGCGGCCGGCTGTAGGCGCTGAGGATGACGCGCTTGGCGACCGGTAGGCCCTTGCTCGCCACGACCATCTTGCGGACATCGAGAATCTGGCGCGGGAGCGGGATGCCGACGGGACAGACAATCTCGCAGGCGTTGCAAGAGAGGCAGAGGCTCTGGGGTCCGGCCCCGTGCTCGATTCCGTTCAGGAACGGCGTCACGACCAGCCCGATCGCGCCGGTGTAGATGTGCCCGAAGACATGCCCGCCGACCTCGCGGTAGGGTGGGCAGACGTTGGCGCAGGCAGCGCAGCGGATGCAGTGCAGCGCCTCGCGGAACTCCGGCAGTGCCCGCATCACCCGCCGCCCGTTGTCGACGAGGACGATGTGCTGCTCGTGGCCAGGCGTCGGGCCGGTGATGAAGGTCGAGTAGACGGTCAGCCGCTGCGCGGTGGCCGAGCGGGCCAGCAGCCGGAGCTGGGTCATTGCGTCGTCGTAGGTTGGGACCAGCTTCTCGATCCCGGCGAGCACGACGTGGACCGGTGGGAGGGAGGAGCAGAGCCGTCCGTTGCCCTCGTTGGTGACCATCATCGTCGTGCCGCTCTCGGCGATCAGCGCGTTGGCGCCGGTGATGCCCATGCCGGCGGTGAAGAAGACCTCGCGCAACTCGTCCCGCGCCGCCCGCACCTGTTCGCCGACATCCTCGCGGGAGATGTCGCGTCCCAGCCGCTCGGAGAAGATGTCGCCGACCTGCTGGCGGGCGAGGTGGATCGCCGGCATCACCATGTGGCTGGGCCGCTCGCCGCGAAGTTGGACGATCCACTCGCCCAGATCCGTCTCGACAACCTCGATCCCGGCGGCGGCGAAGTGGTGGTTGAGATCGATCTCCTCGCTGACCATCGACTTCGATTTGGCGACGAGCCGGATGCCTCGTTCGGCGGCGATGCGGTGGATGATCTCGTTTGCCTCGTCCCCGGTCGCGGCGCAATGGACCGTCGCGCCCGCGCGCTCGGCAGCGGCGATGAACTGGTCCAGATACGCGTCGATGTGGTCGATCGCGTCGGCTTTGGCGACCTTCAACCGGTCTCGCAGCGCGGCGAAATCGACCTCGTCCATCATCGCCGCGCGGGAGTCGCGCCACGCCTGCTGGAAGACCGTCAGGTTTCGCGACAGCCGCTCGTCCGCCAGCGCGCGCGTATAC
>JACDBO010000211.1 GCA_013694885.1 Chloroflexia bacterium
CTTCGCCGTCGAGCGCTTCGCGCGGGGATTCTTCCCTTTGGTCAGAATGACGGTGGATAGGGTGTTCAACCGCATTCAGTATGAGACTTGTCGTTGCCGCACGATGAACTCGGTGCCTGGACCTCACCCAGTAGAATCGGTTCAACGATAGGTCCGGTTGGAAGGTTTGGAATCGCTGGTCGGTCGTGGGCCGGTCGTGGGAGTCGATGACGCGGTATGGCGATCAAGAAGTCCCAGCTCTATAGCTCGCTCTGGAGAAGCTGCGACGAGTTGCGGGGCGGCATGGATGCCTCGCAGTACAAGGACTACGTGCTGACGCTGCTGTTCATGAAATATGTCTCGGACAAGTACGCCGGCAAACCCGACGCCTTGCTCGACGTGCCCGACGGCGGCGGCTTCGCGGACATGGTCAAGCTGAAGGGCGACAAGGAGATCGGCGACAAGATCAACAAGATCATCGGCCGACTCGCCGAGGCCAACGAGCTCCGGGGCGTGATCGACGTGGCCGATTTCAACGACCCGGACAAGCTCGGCCGCGGCAAGGAGATGCAGGACCGCCTCACCAGGTTGGTGGCGATCTTCGACGACCTCGATTTCCGCGACAACCGGGCCGAGGGCGCCGACCTGCTGGGCGATGCCTACGAGTACCTGATGCGGCACTTCGCCACCGAGTCGGGCAAGAGCAAGGGGCAATTCTACACCCCGGCCGAGGTCTCCCGCATCATGGCCAAAGTGGTCGGCGTCGGACCGCGAACCCGCCAGGACCAGACGATCTACGATCCCACCTGCGGCTCCGGGTCGCTGTTGCTGAAAGCGGCCGACGAAGCCCCGGACGGCGCCAGCCTCTACGGCCAGGAGAACGACAACGCCACCTGGGCCCTGGCCAGGATGAATATGATCCTGCATGGCTATGAGACGGCCGAACTCTGGCGCGGCAACACGCTCGCCAACCCCGAATGGAAGAACGCCGACGGCTCCCTCAAGACCTTCGATTTCGCCGTCGCCAACCCGCCGTTCTCGGCCAAGTCGTGGTCCGGCGGCTTCGACCCCGCCCACGACGAGTTCGCGCGTTTTCGGTACGGCGTCCCGCCGGAGAAGAACGGGGACTATGCCTTCCTGCTGCACGTCGTCGCCTCGCTCAAGAGCAGCGGCAAGGCGGCGATCATCCTCCCCCACGGGGTGCTCTTTCGCGGCAACAAGGAGGCGGACATCCGCCGCAACCTGATCCGGCGCGGCCTGATCAAGGGGATCATCGGTCTGCCCGCGAACCTCTTCTACGGCACCGGCATCCCGGCCTGCATCGTCGTCCTCGACAAGGAGCAAGCCCACACCCGCCAGGGCATCTTCATCGTCGATGCCAGCAAGGGTTTCATGAAGGACGGCAACAAGAACCGGCTGCGGGCGCGGGACATCCACAAGATCGTCGATGTCTTCACCCGGCAGATCGAGCTGCCGCGCTACGCGCGTCTGGTGCCCCTGACGGAGATCGCCAACCCGGCCAACGGGTACAACCTGAACATCCCCCGGTACATCGACTCCTCGGCGCCGGAGGACCTGCACGATCTGGACGCCCACCTGCGCGGAGGCATCCCGAACCGGGACGTGGATGGATTGCATGCCTACTGGTCCGTCTTCCCCTCGCTGCGCCGCGAGCTCTTCGCCGCCGACGACCGACCGGGCTACAGCCGGGCGAGGGTGACGACGGACCAGGTCAAACCCACGGTCCTCGCCCACCCCGAGTTCGTGACCTACGCGGCGCGCATCGCCGCCGTCGTCGGGGAGGGGGGGCCGCCCACACGCCGCTGCTGCGTGGTCTCAGGCAGGGGGTGAAGCCGCGACAGGTCATCGAGGAGCTGTCGGAGGACCTGCTGGCCCGCTTCGCTGACCTGCCGCTGCTGAGCCAGTACGACGCCTACCAGCGGCTGATGGACTACTGGGAAACGATGCAGGACGATGTCTACCTGATCGCCGCCGAGGGTTGGCTCGGGGCAGCCCGGCCGCGCGCCGTGATCGAGGACAAAGAGCGAAAGATCACCGAGACGCCGGACCTCGTCGTCAACCGCAAGCGATTCAAGATGGACCTGATCCCCCCGGCCCTGATCGTCGCCCGCTTCTTCGCCGCCGACCGCGCCGTCATCGACACGCTGGAGGCCGAGCGGGAGGTGGCCGCTCGCGACCTGGAGGAGTTCACCGAGGAGCACGGCGGCGACGAGGGGCTGCTCGCCGACGCGGTCAACGACAAGGGGAGCATCACCCGAGCGGGCGTCAATGCCCGGCTCAAGGACACCAGGCACGAGCCCGACAGCGCCGAGGAGCGCGCCGGCCTCACCCGCTGCCTGGCCCTGTTCGACGCCGAGGCGGAGTTAAGCAGGTGCGTCAAGTACGCCGAGGCACACCTCGACGCGGCGGTGCTGGCCCGGTACGCGGACCTCAGCGAGGCGGAGATCGTGACGCTCGCGGTCGAGGGCAAATGGTTCCATGCGATCCGGTCGGCGCTGGAGGCCGAGGTGCAGCGACTCAGCCAGGGCCTGGTCGGCCGCGTCAAGCAGCTGGAGGAGCGCTACGACCGCCCGTTGCCGGAGCTGGACGCGACCGTGCGGGACCTGAGCGCCCGCGTCGACGCGCACCTCAACCGGATGGGACTGGCGTGGGCATAAGCACGATGCTTGCGGAAACCGAAGCGCCAGACCTCACCGATGACGCGACGGAGACGCCGCTTGGGTACAAACTCACCGAGGTGGGGGTAATTCCTGAGGAGTGGGACTGGGAATACATTCGGAACGTTGCATCGATAACAACAGGGGCCAAGAACACGCAAGACAGAATTCAGGATGGTGCCTACCCATTCTTCGTCCGCTCCTCCACGGTCGAAAGAATCGACAGCTTCTCATTCAATGGGGAAGCCGTTCTCACCGCTGGCGATGGCGTAGGAACCGGCAAAGTCTTTCACTACATCAAGGGAAAGTTCGACGTTCACCAACGTGTTTATAGGATCAGCGATTTCCAAGAGGCTATCGACGGATACTTTTTCTACCTCTATTTCAGCACCCACTTCTACGATCGTATTATGTCTATGACCGCGAAGTCGTCCGTGGACTCTGTGCGGATGGAAGTGATCGCTGGCATGACGGTCCCGCTTCCACCCC
>JACDBO010000212.1 GCA_013694885.1 Chloroflexia bacterium
CCGCGCGCAAACGTCCACTATTGTACGAATCACGACTATCGACAAGTGTGATACATTCAACCACAAAAGGAGTGAGTGCCTTACAACCGATTCGCGAATTGGATTGGAGGACTGATCGACTGGTCCACATCGCGCGGCACGACGTGAGAGCCTACGAGGTAGAGGAAGCGCTCAGAGACAGACATAGGCGTACCGTGAACGCCGGACCGGCTGAGCGAAACCCAAGAGAAACCATTTACCGGCTCTACGGTCGATCAGAAGCAGGGCGGTATCTCTTTGTCGCGCTCTTGGTCGTATGAAGAAAGCGATGTAGCTCTGCCGCTCACGGCCCGGGACATGACTGATCGAGAGAAAAGGTGGTACAGAAGATGAGCGAAACACGGAAGCAGGAGGCTACAGGGTGGCGAGGCGTCACGCAGGAGCGCATCGAAGAGCTGGCGGCGTATTATGACCAGACTGACACCGTGGACTTAGAGGGTGAGGAGGTCGATCCGGGAGTAGTCGACATTCCGACCGAGATGGAGCAAGTTTCCATTCGGCTGCCTCGTGAGGACCTAGACCTGCTCAAGCGTCGCGCGGAGCGGGCCGGAGTCGGATACACGACGATGATCCGCATGATCGTGCGCGCCCATCTCGACAACCCGCTCACGTACTGATCCCGCGTCCACCTGCATTTCGACCAAGCAACGAAAACAGGCGCTTGACAGAACGCCTCGTGACCCACTATGGTGCAGCCAAGATGAACGATCAAATAGCCGCCAGACCGCTACGAGACGATGCGACGACCACGGCCCCCCTTGGGGCGGCGTGGGATTGCGCGTTTTATTACTGGTGGTTTACCAACCCCCCGGCGGAGCTGGCGGGGCGATCGGGCTGCATGATGGACTGATCGCCAGGGAACTCGAGAAACACCACAGCCAGCACGACGGGGGGAGCCGAGGCCAATAGCCTCGGTTTTTTGCGTGTCTCGAACGACAACATGGCGGCAAGACGGCGGAGCGGCATAAACGACAAGGAGCAACCAGCGATGATCGTGGCGATAGCGGCGGATTCCCCAGCGAGTACATCGGCGGCGGTGCTGTCGGCGGCCACGGCGCATGGCCTCGCCGCGCAAACGGTGCCCGATGGCCGAGGCGGCACGGTCATCGGCGTCGGTGGCAGCCTGCCGCCCGACATCCTCGATCTGCCCGGCGTCAACGGCGTGCGCGCGATCCACAAACCGTACATGCTGGCTAGTCTCGAGATCCGTCCGGCCAGCACGGTGATGGTCGGCGACGTGCCGATCGGCAACGGGACACCGGTCATCATGGCCGGCCCCTGCTCAATCGAGAGCCGGGAGTCCCTCATCGAGACGGCGCACGCGGTCAAAGCGGCCGGCGCCTCCATCTTGCGCGGCGGCGCCTTCAAGCCGCGTACCTCACCTTACTCCTTCCAAGGACTCGGAGAGGATGGCCTCAAGCACCTCGCCGCCGCCCGCGCGGCGATCGGACTCCCCGTCGTCACCGAAGTGATGGAGCCGGACCAGGTCGAACTCGTCGCCAGCTACGCCGACATGCTCCAGGTCGGCTCACGTAACATGGCCAACTTCCCCCTGCTCAAGAAACTCGGCCGCGCCGCCAAGCCGGTCCTGCTCAAGCGCGGCTTCTCGGCTACGGTCGAGGAGTGGCTGATGAGTGCCGAGTACATCCTCGCCAGCGGCAACCCGAATGTGGTGCTCTGTGAGCGCGGCATCCGTGGTTTTGACGCGATGTTCCGCTTCAACCTCGACCTCAACGTCGTACCCGCCGTCAAGGAGCTCTCGCATCTGCCGATCATCGTCGATCCGAGCCACGGCACCGGCAAGCGCTCGCTCGTCGGCCGCATGGCCCTCGCCGGTCTCGCCGCCGGCGCCGACGGCCTGATGATCGAGGTCCACCCCGACCCCGACCGCGCCATGTGCGACGGCGCGCAAACGATCACCCCGGCCGACCTCGCCCGCATCCACCGCACCGGCCTCGCCGTCCACGTCGCCATCGCCGCTGCCGATTCCGCTGAAGAACCCGCTGAAATCTCGCTTCTGGCCAATGACCTCGTCGCGCTTACCGCTTGAGTAGCGGTCACAGCTGATGTGTCCGACAACATCCGTTATTCACCACCGTCATGCTGACGAAGGAAGCATCCCCGCGCGAAGCGCTCGCCAGCAAAGCTGGCGCTCCATCGCACGGCTCAACCTGGTCGCGGTCAAATCATGGTTGCTGAGCCAGGCGCTGTGGCGCATCGGCTTCGCCGGGGGATGCTTCGCTGCGGTTCAGCATGACGGTGCGGGAGGGGAGCAGCATCGGACCCATCTGCTGTGACAGACTACTGAGCGTGCGTCTTCATGGCAGTTTTGGAACGGCGTCACACACCCGCCCGCTATACTCGCCGGCAGTATGAGCAACGCGACACCCGCCGCACCCCGACCCTACGTCGTCGGCACCGCCGGCCACGTCGACCACGGCAAGTCGACCCTGGTCAAGGCCCTGACTGGCATCGACCCGGATCGCCTCGCCGAAGAGCAGGTGCGGGAGATGACGATCGACCTCGGCTTTGCCTGGCTCACCTTGCCGAGTGGGCGGTCCGTCAGCGTCATCGACGTACCGGGGCATGAGCGCTTCATCAAGAACATGCTGGCCGGTGTCGGCGGTATTGACGCCGCCATGCTCGTCGTCGCCGCCGACGAGGGGCCGATGCCCCAGACGATCGAGCATCTGGCGATCCTCGATCTCCTCCAGGTCAAACTCGGTGTCGCCGTCCTCACTAAAGCCGACACTGTCGACGACGAGTGGCTCGATCTCGTCGCCGAGGAGACTCGCGAGCGGTTGGCCGCAACCTCCCTGGCCGGCGCGCCGCTCGTCCCGGTCTCGGCGACCACCGGGCGCGGACTCGACACCTTGCGAGCGACGCTGGATCAGGTTCTCGCGGCGGCTCCAGCCACCGCCGATCTCGGTCGGCCCCGGCTTCCCGTCGACCGCGTCTTCAGTGTCGCCGGCTTCGGCACCATCGTCACCGGCACGCTACTCGGCGGCGAGCTGACCCTCGGACAGGAGCTTCGTGTCTACCCCGGCGACCGCCAGGCCCGCATCCGTGGTCTGCAATCCCACAAGACGAAGGTGCGGCGCGCCGAGGCGGGCAGCCGGGTCGCGGTCAATCTCGGCGGTCTCACCACCGACCAGATCAGCCGGGGCGACGTGCTGGCATCGCCGAACTCCCTCACCTCCTCACCGCGCCTCGACGTTCGCCTCAGGTTGTTGCCCGCCTCCCCGGTCACGCTCTCCCAAAACGACGAAGTGGACCTCTTCATCGGCGCCGCCGAACTACCGGTCCGGCTCACCTTGCTCGACCGCGAGGCGCTGGAACCTGGGTCGGACGCACTGGTCCAGCTTCGCCTGCGCGAGCCGATCGCGGTCCGTAAGGGGGATCGCTTCATCGTGCGCCGGCCCTCCCCGAGCGAGACCATCGGCGGCGGCGACGTCATCGACGCCGCCCCGCCCAAGCACCGGCGGTTCCGGGACGACATCGTGACCGCACTGGAAACACTCGAACAGGGCAGCCCCGCCGAGATCGTTCTGCACGCGCTGACCATCACACCGCGCGAGCTGCGATCACTGCACGATGGCCGTCTCGGCGGTCTCGGCAACGGTCAGGTCGACGCGGCGCTCCAGGAACTCATTGCGGCGGGTGATGTCGTGCTGCTCGGCGCGACCACCGTCGCGGTCCCCACACCGACGACATTCATGGTCGCCTCCGTGAGCTGGCGACACCTGGTCGACGCGCTGCGGGAAGCATTGCACCGATTCCACACCACCCAGCCGCTGCGTCCCGGGCTACCGCGGGAGGAGCTCAAGCGCCGCCTCCACATCGCCGCACCTCGTCTCTTCGACGAGGTGCTGGCAACCGCCCAGCGCGAGGGCATCATCGCTGGTGACCCACGATTGGTCCGACTCGCCGAGTTCCAGATCGAGCTCGACCCGGCGCGTCGCGCCGCCGCCGATCGCTACGTGGCGGCCCTGCGCGCCCAACCGTACGCTCCCCCGGCGCCCGCCGAATTCGGACTCGACGCGGACACCCTCGGCGCGCTCGTCGATCTCGGAGAGGTGGTCCGCGTGGGTGAAGGCGTCGTCTACGCTCCGGAAGCCTTCGCCGCGATCCGGCGCGACGTCGACGCGCTCCTCGACCAGCATGGGTCGCTCACCCTGGCTGGGTTTCGCGATCATTTCGCCTCCAGCCGCAAGTACGCTCAGGCCACCCTCGAGTACCTCGATCACCTGCGGGTCACTCGCCGCGTCGGCGACGCGCGGGTGCGCTTCGCCGGCGTCGGCGCCAACCGCGAAACCGAAGCGTGAGCCGGTCCATCCGGGACAGCCCCGGTGATTGAGCGGCACAGTGGAGCATGGCTGCTCGCGCCGGACGTCGCGCCGCACGTCTTCGTCTCCGCCCACTTCGACGACGCCGTGTTCTCCTGCGGCGGGTCCATCGCCACCCTCGCCCAAGCCGGCCGGCACCCGACCTTGGCCGTCGTTTTCGCCGCCGCACCGGAGGCGGGTGCCTCGCTCACGCCCTTCGCCGCCGACCACAACGCCCTCTGGGGTATCGCCGGCGACGCCACAGCGTCGAATGCCGGGCGACAGCGTGAGGAACTCGCGGCCGCGTCCTTGCTC
>JACDBO010000235.1 GCA_013694885.1 Chloroflexia bacterium
GAGGAGACCATCGCCGCCATCGTCACCGCCGTGCGGGGCGGATAGCGCTGGTCTCCCCGCAGGCCGTCACGGTTATTGTTGACGCGGCGATCTACACTTTTGACGATCGATATGTTGCCATTTTCGCATGGAGGCACACATGGCGTCCACGACCATCCGCGTCTCGCCGGAGGCACACGCCCGCGCCCGCCGTTTGGCCGACGAGCGCCACACATCGCTCGGCGAGGTGATCGCCGAGGCGCTGTCCCAGTTCGAGCGGACGGCGATGCTCAAGGCATATAACGCCGCCGCTGCCCGGATGCGCGCCGACCCAGCGGCGGCGGCCGCCTTCGACGCCGAGGTGGCGTCTATGGACGGTACGCTCGCTGACGGGCTTGAGGACTACCCCTATGAGGGAGTCGAAGAGCTGATGGCGGGAGACGATAACCAGTGACCGCCCAGCTGTCACCAGTGCGCGGCGACGTCTGGATGGCCGACCTCGATCCGGTCCGTGGACATGAGCAAGCGGGGATCTGGCCCGTCCTGGTGATCTCCGACGATCGCTTCAATCGCTCCGCAAGCAATCTCGCGTATGGCGTGCCGCTGACGACGCGCGACCACGGGTTCCCAGGGCACCTCCTTGTCGTCCCACCGGAGGGCGGACTCACACGACCGTCGTATATCCTTTGCGACCAGCTCCGTGTCCTCAGCCATGAGCGACTCCTGCGCCGCCTCGGCGTGGTCGCACTTCCGACGCTGACCGCGGTCGAGTTGTGGCTCCGCGCCTTCCTCAACCTCTAGCCCGGAACACACCAACGACGATGCTTGCCCACGGCGGACGCGCGCCGCGCCCCTAGCCACCCATCCGCTTGGCCAGCGCGCTCGGGAAGCGCGTCTCGAAGTCGAGGATGCCGACCCACTCCGGGCGAACAGCCAACCGGGTCATCCGCGGGGACATGGCGGCGATCTGGGCGTTCCAGGCCGTGCCTTGCTCCTCCCCCAGGTAGCGGATCGAAGCCAACGCGTACTCCGGCACGATGCCGTCGATCTCCTCCACGGTCGTCGTTCCTCGGACGAGGAGAACCTTGTAGGGCATCTCGTTGGAGTCGATCGTCAGGGCGACCTTCGGGTTGGCGCGCAGTGCGTCGACCTTGGGGGCGTCCGGCGGCGTCCCCATCACGATCTCCTCGCCCGTCCAGTGGAAGGCGATCGGGATCACCCGCGGTGTGCCGTCGTTCCAGGTGTAGGCCAGCCGCGCCGGGATCGTCGAGCCGAGCAACCGCTGGGCGACCGGGTCCTGGAGCAGCGCGAGATCGCCCTGAGCCGGGGTCTGTGCGGACATGATATTGCCCCCTTGTGTTGTGAATCTTCGTGCGAACGACGGTTCGGTCCTGCGGTCCCGTGGTTCTGATCACGCACCGGGCGTGATCGGCTCCCATCGCCAGCCCGGTCGCGCCGTGCTGACGTGGCCGAGACCGGGGAACGGGAAGTGGAAGTTCAGCACCAGCGCCCGATCGTTCGCCGCCCAGTCGAAGAGGCGGCGGCGCGTCGCGGCCGCTTGCGTCCTGTCCTGGTCGAAGGCGGGCTGCCACTCCGGGTGACTGAGGTGGATCGGGTCGAGCGCCGTATCGGACAGGTTCAGCAGCAGCTCGCCGCCCGAAGTGACCGCGACGACCATGTTCCCCGGCGTGTGGCCCGGCGCCGCCACCGCCGCGATGCCCGGCACGATTTCCGTCTCACGGTCGATCAGCTCAACCTGAGGCTGGATCGGCGGCAGGAAGCGCTGCGCCCAGGTCCGCAGATTCGTGATGTGCTCGTCGGCCGGCGTTGCCGACGGGCTTGGCTCGGCGGTCCAGAAGTCCCACTCCGCGCGCCACATCACGAAGCGGGCGCCGGGGAAGGCGGGGCTGCCGTCGGCATCGGTGTTGCCGCCGATGTGGTCGATGTGTCCGTGGGTGAGGACCACCGTGTCGATCGTCGTCAGGTCGATTCCGGCATCACGGAAATGCGCCGGCAGTCGCCCCGTGGTCGGTGCTAACGGCCCGGCACCGGTGTCGACCAGCACACGGTTGCGCCCGGTGTCGACGAAGAGGCAGATGTAAGGCGTGGTGATCTCGCCCGGCGGCC
>JACDBO010000268.1 GCA_013694885.1 Chloroflexia bacterium
GCTCTGGAACAGCCGCCGCGGCCGGACCACCGGGTTCGTCCGCCTCGTCTTCAGTCAGGAGCAGCCACCCTACCTGCTCACCAGCATCGATAACGGCGCCGGACTCCTGTCGGAGATTCGCTACCGCTCGGCCGTGGATGATTACGCCGAAGACCGCGACGCCGGCGAGACGTGGACGACCAACTTCCCCTTCCCGCTGCTCATCGTCGCCGGCACGACGGAGACCGATGCCGTCTCCGGCCGCGTCGCCGTGACCGACTATCGCTACCACGAGGCCCATTTCGAACCGCGCACCCGCCAGTTCCAGGGGTTCCGCCGTACCGAGCGGGTCGAGCGCGGCGACGAGAGCCGGCCCGACACCCGCACCGTCTTCACCTTCCTGATGGGACAGGAGCGGCTACCCGGCAACAGCCCCGCGCACGCCGCGCTGAACGGGATGCTCGCCCGCACCGAGGTCTTCGGCGACGACGGCTCGGCCGAGGCGGACCGCCCCTACCGCGTCGAAGCCGCCGAGTACGACCTCGATGTCCTCGACGAGACCGCCGACGGCCGGCGGCGCGTCTTCGTCTTCGCCCGCGTCCATCGCGTCGAGGACCGCGAGCGGACCGACGACGTGCGCGGCGAGGAGAAGACCTACGACTACGACACCGCCATCGGCAACGTCGTCCGCGAGGCCCACCGCGGCTACGGCACCATCGCCGGCGCCGCCCAGCCGGAGCGCCGGCGGCTCACCGAGACCACCTACGCCATCCACCCCGACCCGGACCACTGGCTGATCGACAAGCTGGCGCGGGTCGTCGTCCGCGACGAGAGCGGGGCGATCATCGCCGAGACGCGCCGGTTCTACGACGGCGCCGACTTCACCGGCCTCCCCGCCGGCGAGGTCGACCGCGGCCTGCTCTCCCGCGAGATGCAGCTCGCGCTGCCGGAAGCCGCGTTCACCGCCCACTACGCGGGGATGGACACCGCCGCCCTTGGCTACATCCCGGACACCGACGCCGACGGCAACGCCGCCGTCTTCGTCGCCAGCGCGCGCAAGGCCTACATCGCCCAGGGGCTCGTCCGGGCCGATCGCGACGCGGTCGGCACCGAGAGCAGCTTCCAGTACGACGCCGACGGGCTCTTCCGCACCACGCTCACGACCCTCCTCGGCGAGACGGTCTTCGTCTACGACCGCGCCGTCGGTCAGCAGACCCGAATCACCTACCCGGACGGCAGCGAGACGCGTGTCGTCTACGACGCTCAGGGCCGCATCCTCGCGACGGTCCTGCCCGGCGAGCCGGTCAACGCCCCGCCCCGTGTCTACAGCTACGACGACGCGGCCGTTCCCAACGCCCGCACCGCCCGCCTGCGCCACGGTCCCGGCGCCGCCGGCATCGCCACCGACGTCACCTACTTCGACGGCTACGGCAAGGAGTTCCAGCAGCGCGTCGAGACGGAGGGTGGCCAGCCGGGCAATTCGTCGTCACTGGCCTCACACTCCGCAACCCGTGGGGCGACGTCAAGCGGGAGTTCGAGCCGACCTTCGAAGCGGGCGCCGCCTTCGCCCTGCCGGCGACCGCCGGGCGCCCCCACCGCGACTTCACGATCGACCCGCTCGGCCGCGTCGTACGGACCGTCAACTACAACGGCGGCGTCGCCACGGCGATCTACCGGCCGTTCGAAGTGGTCACCGCCGATGCCGACGACACCGACGCCTCGGCGGCCAATGTCGCCCGTGGCCAGTTCGACACCCCCCACCGCGAGGAGTACGACGTCTTCCGCTACCGGACCGTCGTCGCCGACGTGCTCGGCGGTGGCGCCGAGGCGGTCACCCGCTACGTCACCGGCCCGACCGGTCAGGTGCGCTCGATCCAGGACAGCGCCGGTACGATGGCGAGCTACACCTACGACCGCCTCGACAACCGGCTCACCATCGACCACCGCGACGCCGGCGCCCGCACGATGTGGTACGACGCTCGCGGCCGCGTCGTCCGCTCCCGCGACGCCGCCGGCAACGACCTCGGCGCCGAGCTGGACGCGCTCGGCCGCGTCACGCGCCTGACCGCGGGCAATGCCGTTGGCGCTGCCACCCTGGAGACCTACACCTACGACGACCCGGTCCGCAACGGACTCGGGCGCCTGACCGAGGTCACCTACCCCGGTGGTGGCCAGCGCTTCGCCTACGACGCCGCGGGCAAGCTGCTCACCCAGGAGTACCACTTCGACGGCGTCGCCCAGACCGAGACAATTGCCTACGAGTACGACCGCCAGGGCCGCGAGACGGCCGTCACCCACACCGACGGCACCCGCATCGCCCGCGAGCTGACCCCGAACGGTTGGGTCCGCGCCATCCCCGGTTTCGTGCCGGCGGTGACCTATAACCCCCGCGGTCTGCCGACCAGCATCGAGTTCGCCAACGGCGTCGTTACCGAGACGACCTTCACCGCCGGTCCCGGCCGCGTCCGCACTCAGCGGACGGCCAAACCGGGCGCGCAACCCCTCGAAGACGTCACCTACGACTACGACCTGCTGGAGATGCTGCTGGGCGACACCGACACCGCCCCCGGCGGCCGCGGCGCGCGAACCTACGCCTACGACCCGCTCTACCAGGTCACCAGTGCGACGGCCACCGAGGGCGGCGCCCCGGTCACTCGCCAGTACGGCTACGTCGATGACTACAAACTCGGCCAGTACGGCGAGGCCGATGTCCTCCTCGACTACACCGACGCCGCCCACCCGGACCGCGCCGCCGGCCTCACCCCGCCCGGGGGCGCCCGCACCGCGCTCGGCTATGACGCCAACGGCAACCTGACCTCACTTCCCGCCAAAACGATGGCCTACAACGCCAAGAACGAGCTGGCGCACTTCGAGACGGCGGCCGGGCTGGTGGCCGAGTACCGCTACGACCACCAGGGAATCCGCGTCAGCAAGACGCTCCAGAACGGCGGTGCGTTGCCCGCGCGGACCCTCTTCGTCAAGGATCTGGTCGAGATCCGCGACGGTGTACCCGCCTACTTCGTCCGCCTCGGCCACCTCCGCGTCGCCATCCACCGCCAGGGGACGACGCGGTTCGTCCACGCCGACCCGCTCGGCGGCACCGCTTTCTTCACCGACGCCGCCGGTACGAAGATCGCCGCCATCGCCTACCGCCCGTTCGGCAACGTCGCGACGAGCAGCGGCACGCTCGACTTCCGCACCTACGGCACTCATCCCTTCGACGAGGAGTCCGGTTTTTCTTACTTCCTCCGGCGCACCTACGCCCCCGAGATCGGGCGCTTCCTGACGCCGGACCCCCTCGCCGTCTACGAACCCGAGACCCAGCTCCACAACCCGAAGGCGCTGCACCCCTACGTCTTCACCGGCAACGACCCGCTCAACAAGGTCGACGAGGACGGGTTCTCGTTCTGGAGCGTCGTCGGCGCCATCGTCGGCGTCATCGCCGCCATCGCCGTCGCGGCGGTGGTGGTGCTGACCGGCGGCCTGGCCGGCGTGCTGATCGGGATCGCGCTCGCCGTCGCCCTCGTCTCCGTCTCCTACGTCGTCGCCTCGGCGACCGCCGGCACCGGCTTCGGCGAGTTCATGCGCGGCTTCATGATCGGCTTCAACGCCGGGCTCAACGCGATCATCGCCACCGCCCTCTTCGGCCCGGTGGTCGGCATCGCCCTCGGCGTGGTGAACTTCCTGGCCGCGTTCGACACCATCGCCGGCAACAGCTTCTACCAGGGTGTCCTCGGCTGGTCGAGCTGGCTGATGCCGATGTCCTGGCTGGCGACGGCGGTCGGTCTAGTCTTCTTCCTGCTGACCGTGATCCCGGCGATCTTCACGCTCAACCAGGTGCCGGCGGTGGCGATCGACAGCATCTCGATCGACTGGGGGACCGGCTCGATCGTGACCACCGGCGGCTGGATGTTCCTGCCCGGCTTCCGTGGCGGCTACAACCTCGGCAACTTCACCTACATCACGCCCGGCTCGACCGTGGCCGCCCACGAGGCGGGCCATGTGCTCAACGTCGCCGCCTTCGGCAGCATCTTCCACTTCGTCGGCGCCATCGACGAGAACGTGCCGCCCTTCGCCCGCGGCCCCGGCGCCTACGCCGAGCGCCTCGCCGAGAGCCACGACCCGACCGGCGCCGTCCCACCCTGGGCCGAGATGTGGCGCTAACCTGAGCGCGAGCCACGGGGATCGGGACAGTTGTCCGTCCCGACCCCCGTGGCATCCGCTGCGCCCTGATGCTAGGCTAGGAGCAGAAGGTCGTGCGGCCATGGCGATGACACAGCAGCAAGATTTCGATCACGATACAGACACGGATTCGCGGGACACCCTCTCGCCGGAGGAAAGCCGCGCCATGTTCGACCGCGAGGCGAGGCACTGGGCCGGTGTCCCCGGCGAGGAGTTCCTGCGCCGCTGGGACGCCGGCGAGTACCGCAACATCCCGGACACGCCTGAGGGCCGCCGAACCATGGAAGTCATCTTCCTTCTCCCTTTTGTTCGGCGCATCACCTAGGCTGGCACGTGCCGCCTACCTCGAACGGCTGATGCGGGCGGTTCAGTGCGTCGCTCGGGCCGCCATTTCGGTCAGCGGCCTCGCGCTCGACGAGCGGCACGCCATCACACTCCTGCCACATGGTCGTGCTACAGCGGCTGGTCTTGCTCCGCTTCGTACGAGCGCTGGACACGCCGACCTCTTGCTCGGATTACGTGAGTACTACGTGGTAAGCGCTCGCCTCGATCAAGGCATCCGAGCAGGGTTCCAGGTGAAGACGGTCTACTATTCGTACGCGATTCGCGACCGCGACGAGCGAGAAGTTCTTGTCTACCAGTGGCACCCGGAAGGCGTGAGCGACGTCACGTTCCCGCACCTGCACATCTCCCGATCCGCACCCATCCCGCTCGCTCGCACCGATCCGCCACGCACCGTCGCCATCGGTAGGATGCACTTGCCGACCAACCATGTCCGCCTCGACGATCTCGACCAGCACAGCCGGGTCAACGCCCACCGCGCGCAGACTCCCGGCCGTCTCCGCATCGAGGTAGGTGGCGATCGCGTCCCTTGCCTGTTTCAGGATAGGCGGCTGGTCAACGGTGGCGCGAATCTGGCCGCATGGTCGAGACAGCAAGCGGAGCCGGGGGGCGCCGGTGGGTGTTCGAGGGGGCGGTTGTGAGCAAGCGGAGCGTACGGATTGTCGTCAATGGTCGGCGGCATGAGGTGGTGGCGGCACCGGAGACGCCGCTGCTCACCGTGCTCCGTAACGAGCTCGAACTCAACAGTCCCCGCTTCGGGTGCGGGCTGGGGCGCTGTGGCGCCTGCACCGTGCATGTCAATGGCGCGGCGGTCCTCTCCTGCACCATCCCGGTCGCTGATGCCGTCGATGCCGAGATCACGACCCTCGAAGGACTCGGCCGCGATGGAGACTTCCATCCCCTCCAGCACGCGTTTCTCAATGAGCAGGCCGCCCAGTGCGGCTACTGCATCCCCGGTATCATCATGACCGCCGCCGCGCTGCTGGCGACCACCCCGCGCCCGAGCGAGGCCGAGGTCCGCGCGGCGCTGGCCGGCAACCTCTGCCGCTGCGGTACGCATGTACGTATTCTCCGAGCAATCGCGCGCGTGGTGGAGGCAACACCATGACGAGGGACACTGCCACAGCGCACCAGCGTGTGCCGCAATCTGCTCCCCAAACCGAGCAGCGGGTCGGTACGCACGATGAGGCGGCCGACCAGGTCGATCGCTGGCTCGCCATCGCGCCGGACGGCCAGGTCACCGTCTTCTCCGGCAAGGTCGAGTTGGGCACGGGCATCGCCACCGCCCTCGCCCAGATCGTTGCCGCCGAACTCCGCGTTCCACTGGAGCGCATCGACGTGGTCATGGGCGACACCGTCCGCACACCGGACCAGGGCTACACCGCCGGCAGCAAGACGATCCAGCTCGCCGGTCCGATCCTGGGGCGTGCCGCCGCCGCCGCCCGCGCGGTGCTCACCGAGCGGGCGGCAACCCGCTTCGGCGTGCCGGTCGAGCGGCTCGTGTCCGGCGATGGCGCCGTCCACCCGCAAGGCAGCGAGGAGCGCGCCATCACGTACGGAGAGCTTATCGGGGAAGGCTTCGGCAGGGCGTTTGACCCCGATGGACCTGTGCCGCCAGCTGTGGAAGGGGCGGTGAGTGTCGTCGGGCAGTCCGCCCCGCGCGTCGATCTCCTCGGCAAGCTGACCGGTGACGCCAGCTTCGTCCACGACCTGCGCCTGTCGGGGATGCTCCACGGGCGCGTTGTCCGACCTTGGCGGCGCACACCGGCCGGTATCGGCGCCACCGTCGCCAGCGTCGACGAGAGCCCGGTCACCGGTCTGCGAGGCCTCGTCG
>JACDBO010000275.1 GCA_013694885.1 Chloroflexia bacterium
TCTCGGGGTCGACCGCGTAGGCCCGCGCGATGGCGACGCGCTGGCGCATCCCGCCCGACAGCATCTTCGGCAGCGCGTCCTCGAAGCCGGTCAGCCCCATCATCTCGATGTAGTGACGCACGATCCGCTCGCGCTCCTCGCGCGGATGGCGGCGCCCCCGCAGCTTGAGCCCGAACTCAATGTTCTTCCGGACCGAGAGCCACGGGAAGACGGCGTACTCCTGGAACACGACGCACCGCTTCGGACCAGGCCGCAGGACAGGCTCGCCGTCGACCAGCACGTCGCCGGTGTCCGGTTGCAGGAACCCGCCGACGAGGTTGAGCAGGGTCGTCTTGCCGGCCCCACTGGGACCGACCACCGCCACAAACTCCCCTGGCTCCACCTGGAGGTCGAGATTGTCGATCACCTCGATCCGCTCCCGACCGCGCACGAACCCCTTGGAAAGGCCGCGGACGACCAGTCCGTGCTGGGCCTGCGCCACGCCGCTGCCCCGCTGCTCCCGCGTCATGGCCGCGCCCGCTCCTGCCAGCTCACCAGTCTGGCGGTCAACCCGCGCAGGAGCTGATCCATAACCAGGGCCGATACGCCGATGAGGATGATGCCCCCGTAGATGGTGGGGATCTGAAAGAAGTTGCTGGCGTTCTGGATCAGTGCCCCGAGACCCTCCTGGGCAGCGATCAGCTCGGCGGCCACCACTGTCGCCCAGGAGACGCCGAGCGCGACGCGAAGTGCCACGAGAATCGAGGGGACAGTCAGCGGCAACGCGACCTTCGAGAAGATCTCCCATTCCGTGGCTCCCAGCGTCTGGGCAGCGCGCACGTAGATCGCCTCGATCGAGACAACCCCCTCGTAGATCACCACGATCGCCGCGAAGAACGAGGCGTAGACGAGGACGCTCGTGCGCGCGAACTCGCCGATCCCGAAATAGACGATCACGAGCGGGATCAGCGCGATCGGCGGGAGCGCGCGGAAGAAGTTGATGAGCGGATCAACCATCATCCGCACGGGCCGGTACCAGCCGAGCAGGAAGCCGGCCGGAACGGCGGCGGCGACCCCGATGAGGACGCCGATGATGATCCGCCGCACACTCGCCCAGACGTGCTCCACCAGCTCCCCGTCGCGATAGACATCGACCAGCGCGTCGAGCACCTCAAGCGGGGTCGGCACCAAACCGGGCCGGAAGACCCCGAGGGCGCGCACGGCGTACCAAACCAGGATCACGACCACGAACCCGACGATGCCGAGCAACGCCGGAACGACGCTGCCGGTGTACATGCGCAGCGTGCCGCCGGAGCCTCCCCTGGTCCCCTTAAGCTTCACGTCGTGTCCTCAAGGTGAACGTTCTCCCGCTCCGCGGCCGGCGCCCGGATGGCCGGATGGCCGCATGGTGGGTGCGTGCGTCGCCGCGGACGCCGTCGCCCCCTGACCGCAAAACCGTGTCGCCGGGATTCTGGCAGACGAGCGCAGCTTGTCAAGTGGGCGAATGAGTCGGCTCAGTCGACGGCGACCACCCGCCCGTAGCCGGGGCCGTGGACGCGCCGGCCCGGCATCGCGCCGGTGTGCTCACCGTCGCGCAGGACGGCGACGCCGTTGACGAGCATGTCGCGGATGCCGACCGAGAGGTGGTGCGGGTCGGTGTAAGTCGCCCGGTCGCTGACCGTCTCGGGGTCGAACACGACGACATCGGCGCGCATCCCGTCGCGCAGCAGACCGCGGTCCCGCAGACCGAGGCGGTCGGCGACGGCCGAGCTCGCCTTGCGGACCGCATCCTCCAGCGGCAGGACGCCTTGCTCGCGGACGTAGCGGCCGAGGATGCGCGGGTAGCTGCCGTAGGCGCGGGGGTGGATCAGGCCGCGACGCGTCGCCCAGACCGGGTCGACGCCGCCCGCGTCGGTGCCAAACTTGATCCACGGCTGCCGGAACTGGAGGTGCAAGTTCTCCTCGCTCATCGCCAGGTACATCGTGAAGATGTCGTGACCCTCGGTGTCGAGCAGCAATAGGATCGCCTCGTGCCAGTCCATCCCCAGCTCATCGGCCACCGCCGCCAGCCGCATCCCTTGAAAGCGCTTGAGGTCCGGGTGCTCGAACCCGGCGAGGATCACGTTCTCCGGCCCGGAGCGGGCACCGAGATTCTCCCAGTGCTCGCTCGGCTCGCGCATCTCGGCGAGGATGCGGGCGCGCATCTCGGGGTCCTTGAGGTTCTCGTGGCGTTTGCCGTCAGCCGAGGCCCACGGCGGCAGGCAGGCGGCGAGACCGGTGCCGGAGCCGTCGTAGGGATACATGTCGGCGCCGATGTCCAACCCGCTCGCCCGCGCGGCGTCGATCCGGGCGATCACCTCAGGCATCTTCGGCCAGTTGGGGCGACCGGCCGCTTTGAGATGGTAGATCTCGGTCGCCACACCGGAGCGCTCGGCGATCGCGATCGCCTCGTCCAGTCCCTCGAAAATGGCGTCGCCCTCGGAACGAATGTGGGTGATGTGGACACCTTGATATGCGGCGATCACCGCGCAGATCGCCACCAGCTCGTCGGTGCCGGCGTAGGCGCCGGGCGGGTAGATGAGCGCGGTGGCGACACCGAAGGCGCCGTCCGTCATCGCCTCGGCGACGACGCGCGTCATCGTCGCCAGCTCGTCGGTCGAGGGTTCGCCCATCCGCTCGCCCATCGCGTACTCGCGGACGGTACCGCCACCGATAAACGAGCCGACGTTGACGGAGACACCGCGCGCTTCGAGGTCGGCCAGCCAGTCGCCGAAGCGAGTCCAGCCGCGCGCCCGCGCCTGCCACTCGTCGAAGGTCTCGCCGATGGAGCCGCGGCTGCCCTCGGAAAACGGCTCGTCGATGGCGCCGCCGAAGGGAGCGGGCGTCCAGCTCTCGCCCAGGATCTCGGTGGTCACGCCTTGCGTAACTTTGGAGAGCGACCGCCGATCGGTCAGGAACGGGATGATCGAGTGCGACTGGATGTCGATGAAGCCGGGGCAGACGACGTGGCCCTCGGCGTCGACCACCTCGTCAGCGTCAGCGCGGTCGATGACACCAGCCGGCGCGACGCGTGCGACGCGGCCATCGGCGATGGCGACATCGCCGTAGAACCAGGGGTTCCCCGTACCATCGACCACGCGCCCCCCGACGATCAACAGATCAGCCTTCACGATTGTGGTTGCCTCCTTCGACGACGCGCGGTCGCCCGTTGTCGCTCGGGTCCCCCCCGCCGTCATTCTGACCAACGGGAAGAATCCCCGCGCGAAGCGCAGCGCGCAAGCGCCTTATCCGTGAGAAAGAGGTTGCTCCAACGCACCACACATTCACGGCGGGAAGCGCCAGCTTCGCTGGCGAGCGCTTCGCGCGGGGATTCTTCGTTCCTCAGAATGACGGTGAGGGAGGGACGGGGTCGATATGGCCGGGACATGATTCGCAACCATTCGTTCATCCCTGATACGAGTCGCCGATCCAGGGGTGACGCACCGGAAAGAGCAGGGGCAGGTAGCGCCGCACCGCCGCGGGTAAGGTCGGGCGCTCCGCGTCGAGCCACTCCGCCGCACCGCGCCAGCCGGTGAGCCACGGGACGACGACGTCCGGCGGCGCTCCGACCTCCGTGCCGCCGGCGCCGGGGTGGACGCGGACCCGCGAACGATCGAGCTCGATCGTCGCCACGCCGTCGTCCTCTCTATGGGCTCGCAGGGTGAGTGCCGCCGCTGGCAGCGGCGCGGCGGCGGCCAGACGCGCCTCCCAGGCAGACCGCCAGGCTTCGAGCACCGCCGGCAGGTCCACCACGCGGTACATCGCCGCCCAGGAGCCGGGGTAGATGCGGTTGTCGCAGCCGCGCCGGGCACTGTGCCGGAAGAGCCAAGCACCGAAACGGCCGTGCGGCGCGACGCAAAGCGAGAGCGTCTCAACCCCACCGGGGCCACTCCGCAGATGACCGGCGAGGTGAGCGGCGAGCGTCCGGCAGGCGCGC
>JACDBO010000296.1 GCA_013694885.1 Chloroflexia bacterium
TCTGCCCGGTGATGAGCTGGTGCGAGCCGAGCGGCTCGACGACGATGGTCTCGGCGATGAATCCTTCCTCGCTGTGCCCGTCGATATTCGCTTCGATATTCTCGGCGCGGATGCCGACCAGCAGGTCCGATCCGGTCCGGTCGCCGAGACCAGCAGGGGCCGCCAGGCTGTGGTCGCCCACCATCACCCGGGCTTGACCGTCGACACGGTCGAGGCGCGCGCGGAGGAAGTTCATTGGCGGGTTGCCCATGAACCCGCCGACGAATTGCGTGGCGGGGCGGTCGTAGACCTCCATCGGAGTGCCGCACTGGATGATGCGGCCTTCTCGCATGACGGCGATGCGGTCCCCGAGGCTCATGGCCTCGACCTGGTCGTGGGTGACGTAGATTGTCGTCGTCTTCAATTCGCCGACGAGGCGCTTCAACTCGGCCCGGAAATTGAGCCGCAGGAGGGCATCGAGGTTGGAGAGCGGTTCGTCCATGAGCAGCACCGCCGGCTCCATGACGATGGCGCGGGCGACGGCGACGCGCTGGCGCTGGCCACCGGAGAGCTGCGCTGAGTAGCGTTCGAGATAGGGCGAGAGCTGCACGAGACCGGCTGACTCCTCGACCCGTCGCTGGATCTCCTGCTTTGGGACTTTCTTCATCTTGAGGCCGAAGGCGATGTTGTCGAACACGGTGAGGTGCGGGAAGACGGCGTAGCTTTGGAACACCATCGCAATGTCGCGCTTGCGTGGCGGCAGGTCGGTGATGTCCCGGCCGCCGATGAGAACGCGGCCGGCCTCCGGGAATTCGAGACCGGCAATCATCCGCATCAGCGTGGTCTTGCCGCAGCCGCTGGGACCGAGCAGGACCATGAACTCCTGGTCGGCGATGGTCAGGTCGACGTCATTGACGGCCTTGGTCTTCTTGTCGAAGATTTTGGTGATGTTCCGCAGCTCAATCTCGGCCATGCAGCCCTCCCGCTATCTAGGATCCGTTAACCTGACACTCGTTAGACATTCCGAGCGGCTGGGCTGCCACGAGGAATCTCTCGATCAATTGAGACGTGTCGGCCATCAACGCGAGGCACCAGTGCCAAGATTTCTCGCGGCGGCTCGAAATGACAATCAAGCAGGCTACCGCGAGATGCGGCCCCAGAGGCCGAGCAGGTAGCGACGGATGATGAAGATAAAGATCAGCGACGGCGCGAGCATGAAGAACGCCGCCGCAAAACGGAAGTGCGGGGGCGACGACGTCATCACCGTCAGCACCCTCGCCGGGAGCGTCCGCTCCTGCAGGGTCAGGATGACCGCCGCGAAGACTTCGTTCCACGACAGGACGAGGGTGAAGATCGATGCCGCCGCCATCCCCGGCAACGCCAACGGCAGAACGACGCGGAGGAAGGCCTGCGGCGCGGTGCAGCCGAGGGTCAGCGCCGCTTCTTCCAGGTCGTGCGGCACGCTGACGAAGATGCTGCTCGTGATCAGGACGGTGAACGGCATCGCCAGCGCGGTGTGCATCAAGGCGACGGCCCAGATCGAGTCGTAGATGCCCCAGTTCAGAAAGGTGACCGCGATCGGGATGGAGAGGATCACGATCGGGAACGCGCGCGTCGAGAGGATGATCAGCCGGTACCCCTCCCGACCGCGGAAGACGAAGCGGGCGATGGCGTAGCCGGCCGGGGCGCCGATCAGCGTCGAGAGAGCCAGCGTGATCAGGGCCACCCAGACGCTGTTGAGCAGGGAGGGGAGGATGCCGGTGGCATTGACGAAGAAGCGCATCGACTCGATCGAGAACTCCTGGGGGATGATCTGCTTCGGGTACTCGCGGACGACCGCGCGCGGACTGAAGGCGAGGATGGCGATGAGGTAGATCGGGAAGAGCACCCAGAGCGCCATCAGCGTGGCCGTGGCATAGAGCGCCGCGCGGCCGAGCATCCGGCGCCGGTTGCGCGCGCGCTGCCCGGCTGTCGCGCTCTCGCTCGTTTCCCGTGTGTCCGTCGGGATGGTCGCCGTCGTCGTTGTGCTGCTCATCCCAACTGCTCCTGCCGGACCGGGACCAGCCAGAGGAACAAGACCGTGCTGACGATGGAGAGCAACAAGATCAGGGCGGCGTAGGCGGCGGCGACGTGGGGGTCGCGAATGTCCTGGTACCAGTAGTAGGCCTCAGCGGAGAGCACGGTCATCGCCTCCCGCGCGCCGGCCAGGGCGATGACGATCGCGAACGCCTGCATGGCGAGGATGGTCCGCAGGATCAGGGCGACCTGGATGCTCGGCCGCATGATCGGCAGGATCACCCG
>JACDBO010000317.1 GCA_013694885.1 Chloroflexia bacterium
CCAGCGGAGCTGGCGGTTCATCCGTGTGTGTGCGTTCCCCCAGCCTTCAGCCGGATTTGGTATGAATTGACGAAAGTCTGACAATGCCCGCGGATCATCACGCCTCGCCGCGCGGTGTTTGCCCCACCTTTCAATGGCACGCCCGGAGTATGGCGCTCCGGGCGTGCTCATGTCAGAATGCCGGTTCGGTCAGGTGGTTCGATGAATGATCGGAGAGGGAGCACGCAATGGCAGTCGAGCGCCGAGCCGTTAACCCGTGGACGTGGCAGGACCAATTCGGGTTTGTGCAAGCCAATGAGGTCAAAGGTATCGAGCGGGTGTTGATCTGCTCCGGGCAGACGGCGATGAGTGCGGACGGGCAACCACAGCATCCCGGCGATATGCGCGCTCAGGTGGCCCTTGCCCTGGATAATCTGGAAACCGTGTTGCGCGAGGCTGGTTTAGATTGGTCCAACGTCGTGCGGCTCAACCACTACACCACGGACATGGACGCGTTCTTTCAGGCAGCGGACGTGCTCGGGAGTCGCCTCGGTGGGATCCAGGCGGCGAGCACCGTGTTGGGGGTGACGCGCCTGGCCTTTCCAGAGTTGATGATCGAGATGGAGGCGATGGCCGTCGCCTGACGCCTCATACGGAATCCGCCTGATGCGTGGTGCACTACTCTTGGTCGTCATTCTGAGGCCGCAGCCGAAGAATCGCCGCGCGAAGCGCTCGACGGCGCAGCCGGCGCATCGCCAAGGTAAGGACACTCCACCGCTGTTCAGCCGCGTTCCGTATCACTCCGTGTGCAGCCTTCGTGGTCATGCTTCGCCACGCCGCCCGGCCCCCAGTGCTTCGCTGGGGGCTTTCCTGTCTGACACCCGGACGCACCTCGGTGAACGCGCGTGAGGTCGGCATAGATGAGCGGAGACGCGACCGCACAGATGCGCCAGGTGGTGGACGATGTCTACCAGGCCGAGTCGCGGCGCGTCTTCGCCACGCTGATTCGCCTGCTTGGCGACTTCGACCTCGCGGAGGACGCGCTGCACGATGCCTTTGCGGCGGCCCTGACCCAGTGGGCGAAGGATGGGGTGCCCGCTAATCCGCGGGCGTGGCTCGTCTCCGCCGGTCGGTTCAAGGCCATCGACGGCATCCGGCGGCGGACCCGGTTCGACGCGGCGCTCGGGGAGCTCGCCGCGGACCTCGACGAGGCCGCCAGCGACTTTGAGGTAGTGGACGACGAGAGCGTCGAGGACGACCGGCTGCGGCTGATCTTCACCTGCTGCCACCCGGCCCTGTCGCCGGAGGCCCGCGTCGCGCTGACGCTGCGGGAGGTCTGCGGTCTGACGACGGAAGAGATCGCCCGCTCGTTCCTGACCGCGCCCTCGACACTGGCGCAGCGCATCGTGCGGGCGAAGGCGAAGATCCGCGATGCCCGCATCCCGTATCAGGTGCCGTCGCCGGCCGAGTTGCCGGACCGGCTGGATGCCGTGCTCCAGGTAATCTATCTGGTGTTCAACGAGGGGTATTCGGCCTCGTCGGGTGAGTCGTTGACGCGACCCGACCTCTCGGGCGAGGCGATCCGCCTGGCCTGGCTGCTGATCGAGTTGCTCCCCGAACCCGAAGCGATGGGGTTGCTGGCGTTGATGCTGCTGCACGAATCGCGGCGGGCGGCCCGCACCTCGCCGGCGGGCGATCTTGTGCTGCTGGAGGACCAGGACCGCGCGCGCTGGAACCGGGAGCAGATCGGGCAGGGGACGGCACTGGTGGAGCGGGCGCTCGCCTCGCGCCGCATCGGGCCGTACACATTGCAGGCGGCGATCGCGGCGGTCCACGCCGAGGCGACCGACCCCGCGGCCACGGACTGGGCCCAGATCGTCGGGTTGTACGACGTGCTGGCGCGGGCGTCGCCGTCGCCCGTGGTCGAGCTGAACCGGGCGGTGGCGGTGGCGATGCGCGACGGCCCCGCGGCCGGTCTTGAGGTCATCGACGCGATCCTGGCACGCGGCGACCTCGCCGATTACCACCTGGCGCACTCGGCACGGGCGGAGCTGTGCCGGCGGCTGGGGCGAACCGCGCACGCCCGCGCCGCCTACGAACGTGCGATCTCGCTGACAAAACAGGACCCCGAGCGGCGGTTTCTGGAGCGCCGGTTGGCCGAGCTGCCGGATTGATATGGACTCGACCTGATCAGGCGCGGACTGTCCTCACCCTCTCACCGCGGCGGCAGAGCCGTCGAGCGCTTCGCACAGCGATGCTTCTCTCGTCATACGGAATCCGGGTGATGAGTGGTGAAATGCTCCCCACCGTCATTTTGAGTAGAGCGTCAGAGCGACTGTGTCGTACATCGCCTTCACCTGAAATCGTCATTCTGACGAAGGAAGAATCCCAGCAGCTGCATCGCCGGCGAAGCCGATGCGCGAAGCGCATAACCCTCGCCCGAACGGTCCCGTGATGCGCTCGCCAGTGGAGCTGGCGCTTCATCTGGGCAAGGGCACTCTCCTCCGTCACCGAAGGGTCCAGGTTGGTGATCTGCACGCGTAGCTTCTCCCACAGCTCACGCACGGCGCCGCTGCCCCAGGAAACGCTCACCGGCTGGCTCGCCACCATCGCCGACTTCAACCCGATGACCTACCTCCTCGACGCCCTGCGCTCGCTCCTCTACGGGGGCTGGCAACCGCGGGCGCTGCTGGAAGGCGCCCTCGCCATCGCCGGCGTCGGCACCGTCAGCATCGCCCTGGCCCTCGCCGCCCTCCGCGGGCGCGTCGCCCGCGGCTGACACAGGGCTGAGGATCGAGGATCG
>JACDBO010000087.1 GCA_013694885.1 Chloroflexia bacterium
CACTTGTACCGCCCCCCCCGAGAAATGATCTGCCCGCTGACTGTGCTGGCGACAACGAGACTGAGCATCATCGGCGTCAACACGACGCCGGAGGCGGTGGCCGACGTGCCGATGACGGCCTGGATGAAGAGCGGGATATAGATGATCGCCCCGAACATGCCGCCCGAAAGCAGGAACATGGTGACGGTGGAGACGGCAAACGTCCGGTTGCGAAATAGGGTGAGCGGGATGATCGGGTCCTCGGCGCGCGTCTCGGCAAGCAGGAAGAGCGCCGTCATCACAGCGGCGAGCGCGAGCAGACCGATGACCTGGGTCGAGCCCCACGCGTACTCGGTGCCGGCCCACGAGAAGGCGAGCAACAGCGGCACGACCGCGGCGACGATGGTCGCCGCGCCGGTCCAGTCGATCGGCTTCGCCACCTCCGCGCGGATGTGGGGCAGGCCGGTGGAGAGCACGATGATGCCGGCGATACCGATCGGCAAGTTGACATAGAATACCCACCGCCAACCGGGTCCGTCGGTCAGCCAGCCACCGAGTGCCGGCCCGACGAGGCTGGAGAGCCCAAAGACGGAGCTGGTCAGCCCCTGCCACTTGCCGCGCTCGGCGGGGGGGAAGAGCTCGCCGATGATCGCGAAGGTGTTGGTCATCAGGATGCCGCCAGCGACGCCCTGGAGACCGCGGAACAGGATGAGTTGCACGATTGTCTGCGAGGCGCCGCAGAGGGCGGAGGCGACCAGGAAGAGCACCATGCCGCCGATGTAGAATGGCTTGTGCCCGTAGGTGTCGGAGAGCTTGCCGAAGATCGGGACGGCGGCGGTGCTGGTCAGCAGGTACGCGGTCGCCACCCAAGAGTAGAACTCGAGCCCGCCGAGGTCGGTGACGATCCGCGGCAAGGCGGTGCCGACGATCGTCTGGTTGAGCGAGAAGAGTAGCAACCCGAGCATGACCCCGGCGATCGCCGTCCAGAGCTGCTTCCCTTGCAGCTGATGCCACTCGCTTCCGGGTGAAGAATATTCCTCCGTGGTGGTCATAGAATGCCAGACCCTCGTTTGGGGAGCCACCATCTCAGCTCCTCTCGGTGGTTGTACCACGCTGTCTAGGCAAAGGCGATCCTAAAATTGAATGGTTGCTGACAAATACTGCGCGTAGCGTGACAATTCCCGCCGTACGCATGTCATTCCGAGCCGCAGCGAGGAATCTCTCGTTGATGGGCGACCGGCTCCGATGCGACCAGGGTATTCATTCAATCCACCCGCCTTGGGCGGCATAGGCTGTGTGCGCATCCCGCTTGGAACAGGGCTGTCGGACGTGGTTCAGGAGGAACAGAGGACATGGCGATTCCGCGGAGGGCATTTGGGCGGAGCGAGGAGACGGTTTCGGCCATCGGTCTCGGCGGGGCGCACCTCGGACGGCCCGAGGAAGCAGAGGCGATCCGCATCGTCCACGAGGCGATTGACGCCGGGCTCACGTTCCTCGACAACGCCTGGGAGTACAACGACGGCGAGAGCGAGCGGCGGATGGGTGCGGCGCTGGCGCAAGGAGACTACCGCGACCGCGCCTTCCTGATGACCAAGGATTGCGCTCACGACCGCCGCGCTGCGCACTCGCTACAGAAGCTCGAAGAGAGCCTGCAACGGCTCCGCACCGACCACCTCGATCTCTGGCAAATCCACGAGGTGGTCTGGGACGACGACCCGGAGCGCATCTTCGCGCCGGGCGGTTCCGCCGAGGCGCTGTTGAAGGCCAAGGAGCAAGGCAAGGTCCGCTACATCGGCTTCACCGGCCACAAGCACCCCCAACTCCATCGCTGGATGCTCAGCCAGGGTTTCCCGTGGGATGCGGTACAGATGCCGCTCAACGTGCTGGATGCCCACTACCTCAGCTTCGAGCGCGAGATCCTGCCGCTTTGTCAGGAGCAGGGTATCGCCGTCGTCGGCATGAAAAGCAACGCCGGCGGCCACCTTCCCAAGACTGGGATCACGCCGACGGAAGGGCTGCGCTACGCGCTGAGCCTGCCGGTCGCGACCGTCGTCTCCGGGATGCCGTCGCTCGATGTCCTGCGCGCGAATCTCGCCGTCGCCGGCGACTTCACCCCGCTGAGCGATCATGAGCGCGGCGGGCTGCTCGCCCGGAGCCGACCGTTTGCGCCGGAAGGTGAGTTCGAGCCGTTCAAGACCAGCCACGACTACGACGGCAAAGAAGGCCGCATTGCGCACGACTACCCCTTGACCGGGTAGCTCCAGCGGTTCCCAGAAGTGGTGACCGCTACGTGGGTAGCCGGCTTCAGCCGGCTTTGTCGGTCTAGCCCGGTGCTTGAGCACCGGGCGACGACGATACTGGCCACGATTCCCGAATACCGGGCTACGGCCCATTTCCGCTTGGTTCGAGCGTGCAGTCGTCGAAGAAACCTTCCGGCAACTCGCCCAGTGTGAGGGTCAGCCGCTCCTCGTCTTCGTCGCGAACGAGCACCACCTCAACGGCAGTGCCCGGGTCGAGGTCGAGCAAGATCTCCGCGACCGAGTCCTGAGCGGTGATCTCGACGCCGTTCAGCGCCACGATAATGTCGCCTTCCTCGATCCCCGCTTCGGACGCCGGGCTGTCCTCCTCGACCCCCTGCACAAAGACGCCGCTGTTCACCGGAAACCCTTCCGCCGCGGCAATCTGGCTGTTGATCGGTACGAACGATACCCCGATGTAGGGGTACGTCACCTCTCCGCTCTCGATGATCTGGGCGGTAATCTCGCCGACGATGCTGCTCGGCACCGCGAAGAAGATGCCCTGCACCGGCACGCCCTGGCTGGTCGTCGGGATACCGAGCGTGTTCACACCGATCACCTCGCCGCGCAGGTTGAAGAGCGGGCCGCCAGAGTTGCCGGGGTTGATCGCTGCGTCGTGCTGGATCAGGTTCGTGTAGCTCAGACACGGACCCTGGGAGGCGAAGTCGCCGTTGCGCCCGAGCGCGCTGACGATTCCCTCTGTCACCGTGTTGGTGAACGCGCCGAGCGGTGAACCGATCGCGAGCACCGACTGGCCCGGCTGGAGTTGATCGGAGTCGCCGAACGCGACGACACCTGGCACGTCGCCGTCGAACTTGACGACGGCGAGGTCGTTGCGGGGATCGACCCCGACGAGCCGCCCTTCCCGCGCGGAACCGTCGGAAAAGACGACGGCGAAGGTATCTCCGCCCTCCACAACGTGCCAGTTGGTGACGACATAGCCTTGCTCGTCGACGATGAAGCCGGTGCCGATCCCGGCGAGCACCGGATCCTCCTGACCGAGCAAGGTCGATTCGGCTTGCTGGTTGACCACGGTCACGACCGCGGGCGACACCCGCTGCACAACCTCGACCGGTGTCAGGTCGACCCCCTGCGTGGCGGCTGCCTGCCCTTGCATCGACAGCAGACGCGCGCCGATGGCGCCGTTCGAGGGTGCCGCACCCGAGCGGGTGTCCGCATCGCCGCCCTCACCGGCGTCGGTACTGGCGAGGAGGCCGAAGATCCCGACTCCGATCAGCACGAGTAGGGCGAGAAATGGCAGTCCGTGGGCTGAGAGGCGAGCGTGTTCACGAAAGTTCATGGAATCTCCCTGACATTGGATCGATTCGCCGTGGTTCGGGTGGATACATGGGTGCATCAGCACCGCTGAGCGCTCATGGCGCTGGTCGACTCCGTCAAGTAGACCGCGATTGCGCGGCGATTTCCAGCGCCAGTGCCATTCCGATTGTGTGGACGATCCCATCTCACGGCGCCGCTTGTCGCGCGTCTTAATGGTGAACGCGGGACGAAGGATGGAACGCCGGCTCGTTCCTCGACCCGCACCGAAGTACCGAGGCGTCGAGCACGAGTCGAGCGGAGAGGTGACGGCAGATGACTGTGGAAGTAGGACGACGACGAGTGGTGATTTCGTTCCGCGTTGAGCCGGTGAAGCGTTCGACGGTCGCGCCGGCGGATGCCCAGGTGGCGCGAGCCGCGAAGCGGACGGCGGAGATGGAGCGGCGACGCTGGGATTCCGAAGTGGCGCTGATGGGTCGCGGGCCGATCGCCTGACAGGAAGGAAACGACGATGGAGTTGCTGACAATCCTGCTCGTCCTCGTCGGATTAGTCGCGCTGGACCTGCTGGCGATGCGCTTCGGCGTAGACTCGCGCGATCCAACCGACCGCCGCCCAAACTGGTGGTAACCCAGGAGCGCCAGGAACCCAAACAGTATGAGCGTAAGAACCTGAACAGCCGCCGGTCGAACGACCGGCGGCTGTTCCACGATTCGCGTTCTTGTCGGAGGGCCGGAAAGGCTTCTCCGCCTCGATCACGCGTTGATCGCTCTTAGGA
>JACDBO010000392.1 GCA_013694885.1 Chloroflexia bacterium
CGGGTACGGTGCGGCGCCGCTGGCACGACCGCTGAGCCGCCCCTATCCTTAGGCGCGACATCGATGGATGCGTTTGGGCCGAGGGCCGATGCGCGATTGAGGATGACCCGTGCAGCGGAGTGACACGCCATCGTGAGTAGCGACACCGTCCGCATCGAACGCGCGAGCCGGCGCGGTCGGTCGCGTGCCGCGGGCCGGAGCGGGGTCTGGGCGAACGAAGCGCTTCTCTTTCCGCTCATCGTCGGCGTTGTTCACTGGCTGCTCGTCCAGATCCCCGCCACGCTGGCTTTTCTCAACGTCACTCCCCGCGACCACTCCGCACCCTACAGCACCCTCCCCCCGCCGATGGACGGGCTGGCGCACTGGATCGTCGAGCCGATGCGGCAGTGGGACGGGTTGTGGTATCGGCTGATCGCCGTCGAGGGCTATGGCGCGGGTAGCGGTACCGCCAAGGCCGCCTTCTGGCCGCTCTTTCCGTGGTTGATGGAGTGGGGCAGCCGCATAACCGGCTGGAGCTATGAGACCGTCGGCTACCTCGGCGCCAACCTCAGTTTTTTCGGTGCGCTGCTGGTGGTGTACCGCCTCGTCAGCCTCGACTTCGACCGCGCCACCGCTCGCCGGACGCTGTGGGCGTTGGCGCTCTTCCCAACGGCGCTGTTTTTCACCGCCGTCTACACCGAGTCGATCTTCTTGCTGCTGGCCGCCGCCTCCCTGCTCGCGGCCCGGCAGGGCGGCTGGTGGGCGGCGGGGATATTCGGGCTGCTCGCGGCATTGACGCGCTCGGCAGGGGTGATGCTGCTCGCGCCGTTCGCCGTTCTTTTTCTGAAGCAATACGGCACCGATATCCGTCGCTGGTTCCCGAGCATCATTCCGGCCGCGCTGCCGGCGCTCGGACCGGCGATCTTCGGCTGGCACCTCACCGAGGTCGGCGCCAAGTTCTGGGACTTCGTGACCGTGCAGGAGCAGTGGTACCGCTTCAACGCGACGCCGTTGGAGACCTTCCGCTGCGCTACTCAGGGCTGCGACGCAACGCTCGAGGTCTATCAGAACGGCCAGGTACCGTTTCCTGTGGACGGAGCCGACTGGGGCTGGGTCGGCGCGTTCTTCGACAACCTCTCCGACTGGACCTATCTCGGTTCGTTCACGTTTCGCAATTGGGTCGGTGACAGCGACACCCTGGAACTGTCCGCGACCATCCTCGCCTTCGCGCTGGCGATCATCGGCCTGCGCAAGCTGCCGCTGTTTTACAGCGCGTTCGTGCTTCCACCTCTGGTCGTTCCGCTCTTCAGCCCTGGCGCGGTACATCCACTGATGAGCATGCCGCGCTTCATCTTGCCGCTCTTCCCGCTCTTCGTCGTCATCGCGCTGCTGGTGAAGGATCGGCGGATCGGTGTGCCGCTCGCGGTGCTCTCGGCCGCTCTGCTCGCCTTGCTCTCGATGCAGTTCGCCAACTGGTACTGGGTCTCCTGAGACCGCCGGGTACAATTTCGTGACGCTGACCACTGAGGACAACACGCAATTAGAGGGGATGACGCGACGTGGTGGAGATGAAGGAGGCGGTTGCCGAGGTCGCCAATGGGAGCGACGCCGCGCCGCGGATGATGACCGGCGGACAGGCGCTCGTCGCCTCGCTGCAACGGCAGGGTATCGACACGATCTTCGGGCTGCCGGGTGTTCAACTCGATGGCGCCTTCGACGCGCTCTACGACGCCCAGCAGCGCGGCGAGATGCGCGTCCTCAACACGCGGCACGAGCAGGCCACCGCCTACATGGCCGACGGCTACGCGCGGGTGACGAGCAAGCTCGGCGTCTGCCTGGTGGTGCCCGGACCTGGCTTGCTCAACGCCACCGCCGCGCTCTCCACCGCCTACGCCTGCAACTCGCCGGTACTCTGCGTCACCGGCCAGATCCAGTCGGACATGATCGAGTTCGGCCGCGGGCTGCTGCACGAGATCCCGCACCAACTGGAGATGGTCCGCTCCGTCACCAAGTACGCCGCCCGCGCGATGCGTCCGGAAGAGATTCCGGCGCTGGTCGATGGCGCGGTCCGCGAGTTATGGCGAGGACGCGTCCGTCCAGTGGAGATCGAGATCCCACCGGATGTGCTCTTCGCCGAAGGCGATGTCGCGCTGCTGCCCGGCGCGCCGGAGCGGGAGCGGCCGCAGGGCGACCCGGACCTACTGGAGGAGGCGGCGAAGCTCCTCGGCACGGCCGAGCGGCCGCTGATCTTCGCCGGTGGCGGCATCCACGGCGCGGAAGCCTGGGCCGAATTGCAAACGCTCGCTGAATTGCTCCAGGCGCCGGTGGTGATGACCAGTAATGGCAAAGGCGCCGTCAGCGACCGCCACTATCTGGCGCAGAGCGCAATCGGCGGTATCGCGCTGCTGCCGGAGGCCGACATCGTGCTCGGCGTCGGCACCCGCTTCGTCGACCCGGCGACCTCGATCTGGAAGCTCGACGCGGGCCGCACGGTTATCCAGCTCGACATCGACGCGGAGGAGATCGGCCGCAACTACCCGGTCACGGTCGGGATCGTCGCCGACGCCAAGGTGGGCCTGGCGGCGCTGGCCGAGCGGGTGGCCGCGCACAACCGGCGTCGCCCCTCCCGCGAGGCCGAGTTGACGGAGCTTCAGCGCGGTGTTGAGGCGCGCATCAACGCGGTGCTGCCGCAGGCGGAGCTGGCCAGCGCGATTCGCCGAGAACTGCCGGACGAGGGCGTCTTCGTCTCCGAGATGACGCAGATCGGCTACTGGGCGAACGTCGGCTTCCCAGTCTACGCACCGCGCACCTATCTGACGCCAGGTTACCAAGGGACGCTCGGCTGGGGGTTTCCCACATCGCTCGGCGTGAAGGCGGCGCTGCCTGACACACCGGTGGTCTCGGTCAACGGCGACGGCGGCTTCGGCTTCGCGCTCAACGAACTGGCGACGATGGCCCGGCACGAGATCGCCACGGTCGTGCTCGTCTTCGACGACAATGGCTATGGCAATGTCCGACGTATCCAGCAGGTCCAGTTCAACGGCCGCATGATCGCCTCCGACCTGACGAACCCGGATTACGTCAAGCTCGCCGGCGCCTTCGGCATCGCTGGTCGCCGCGCCGACTCCCCGGCCGCGTTGGCGACGGAGCTGCGCGAGGCGATCCAGGCCAACGAACCGGCCCTGATCCACATCCCGGTCGACGCGATGCCCAACCCGTGGACGGTGCTTGGGCTGCGGTAGTGAAGGACCGAGGTTCGAGGTTCGAGGGCCGAGCATGTGGTATCGGGCGGCCCCAAACCTGTCATTTCGAGTGGTCATGACCCGGTGGGACGCCACCGCGGCATGAAAATGGGAGGCTAGTACGTACGCGGAGGTAAGTGAGTTTTTCACAGCAGCGCACGAGAAATCTCTCGTTCAAGGGCAATGTATTCCCCATCAACGAGAGATTTCTCGCTGCGGCTCGAAATGACAGGCGCTGGATCGCAGCGGTCTGCCCAAGGGTCGGTGAGTCGTGAGGAACGTTGGGCAACTGATACCGAATCCGACTGAAGGCGGGGGGAACGCTCATACCCGGATGAAGCGCCAGCTCCGCTGGCGAGCGCTTCGCGCGCGATGCAGCTGCTGGGATTCTTCGGCTGTGGCCACAGAATGACGATCATGGGACATTGCTCAAGCAATCACCCGGATTCCGTATGATTTGTTACCAGCGCTAGCTGCCTGAAACGCGATAGTTGGGGGCTTCCTTGGTGATGAGGACGTCGTGGGGGTGGCTCTCGCGCAGACCGGCGGCGGTGATCTGGATGAGTTGCGTGTCCCGCTTCAGTGCGGGGATGTTGGCGGCGCCGACGTAGCCCATCGCCGAGCGCATGCCGCCGACGAGCTGGTAGATCAGCGGCGCGAGCGATCCCTTGTAGGCGACGCGGCCCTCGATCCCCTCCGGCACCAGTTTCTGGACGTTGCCGATGTCCTCCTGGAAGTAGCGGTCTTTCGAGAAGGACCGGGATTTCATGGCGCCGAGTGACCCCATCCCGCGATACTCCTTGAACCGCTCGCCCTGGAAGATGATGACCTCGCCGGGACTCTCATCGAGACCGGCGAGCAGGCTGCCGAGCATCACGGCGTCGGCGCCGGCGGCGATGGCCTTGGCGATGTCGCCGGAGTACTGGATGCCGCCGTCACCGATGATCGGCACGTTGTGCCGCGCGGCGGCGGTCGCGCATTCGTAGATCGCCGTCACCTGCGGCACGCCGGTGCCGGAGACGACGCGGGTCGTACAGATCGAGCCGGGGCCGACGCCGACTTTGACCGCGTCGACACCGGCCTCGATCAGCGCCTCGGTCGCGGCGCCGGTCGCCACATTGCCGGCCATCACCGGTACGTCGTGGCGGCGCTTGAGTGCCGCGACTATCGACAGCACCGCGCTGGAGTGGCCATGCGCGGTGTCTACCACCAGCAAGTCGACTCCCTTCGCCACCAGGGCGGCGGCTCGCTCCTCGGCATCAGCGCCGACACCGACCGCCGCGCCGACACGGAGGCGACCACGGGCATCCTTTGTCGCGTTCGGATACTGAATCTTCTTCTGGATGTCCTTGACGGTGATCAGACCGGTCAGATACCCATCGTCATCGACAACCGGCAGCTTCTCGACCTTGTGCCGGTGGAGGATTCGGGCGGCCTCCTCTAGCGTGGTCCCGACCGGCGCGGTGACGAGCCCGTTGCTGGTCATGACCGAGGCGATGGCTTGCTCGGTATCCTCGATGAAGCGGAGATCACGATTGGTGAGGATTCCAACCAAACGCCCGTCCTCGTCGGTGATCGGCACGCCGGAGATGTGGAAGCGCTGCATCATCAGTTGCGCGTCGCTCACCGGGCGCTCCGGGGTGAGCGTCACCGGTTCGACGATCATGCCCGCCTCGGAGCGCTTGACCTTGTCGATCTCGGCTGCCTGGTCCGCGATCGGCAGGTTGCGGTGGACGATGCCGATCCCTCCTTCGCGGGCCAGCGCGATGGCCAGGCGGGCTTCGGTGACGGTGTCCATCGCCGCCGACAGGATCGGGATGTTGAGGGTGATGTTGCGGGTGATGCGGGTCCGCGTGGAGACCGCTATCGGCAGGACATCGGAACGCGCTGGCAGCAGGAGCACGTCGTCGAAGGTCAACCCGACGCCGGCGAACTTGTCGGCGCGCATCGCTGGCACCTCGGAACCATTCGGGTGCGGCTGAGTCGGAGAAGCGGTGGTTCGCGTCGTCTGCATCATCGGTGACACTCCTTTGGTCGCGACGGCATCGCTGAAACGGTTGAAGAGTCAGGCGGGGTCGGATGGCGGCTTGGCCGAATCTGGCGGCACCGTGCCGTTGCCGGGCGGGTCGAGTCCAAGGCGGGTCACAAGCTCGCCCGCAAAGGCGTCGTAGGCCACGCCGCCGCGCGAGCCGGGGTCGTACTCGGCGATGGCCTGGCCGTAGCTCGGCGCTTCAGCCAAACGCACGGAGCGCGGCACGACGGTCGCGAATATCCGCTCCGGGAAGAAGCCGCGCACTTCCTCGACGACGTGCGCGGAGAGCCGGGTCCGCCCGTCATACATCGTCATCAGGACGCCGAGCACGTCGAGCGGCGGGTTGAGGCGGCGCTTGACGAGATCGATGGTGGTGATGAGCTGGCTGACACCCTCCAGCGCGAGAAACTCGCACTGGATCGGGATGACGACGTGCCGCGCCGCGGTCAGGGCGTTGACGGTGAGCAGGCCGAGCGAAGGTGGGCAGTCGATCAGCACCACATCGTAGCGGGTGATGACGCCAGCGCACGCCTCCGCCAATCGATGCTCCCGCCGGTCGAGTCCCACCAGCTCGACCTCGGCGGCGGCCAGCGCCGGTGTTGAGGGCAGAAGATCGAGTCCGGGGCGCACGGCGCTCAGGACGGTGTCGCCGATGGCGTGTCCCTCGACGAGGACATCGTGGACAGTCCACTCCAGCTCAGCCTTCTCGACGCCGAGCGACGATGTGGCGTTGCCTTGGGGGTCGATGTCGATGAGCAGCGTTCGGTAGCCGCGCGCCGCCAGCGCGGCGGCGGTGTTGACCGCGGTGGTCGTCTTGCCGACACCGCCCTTCTGGTTCGCGAGTGCAACGATCCGCGCCGCGCCAATCGCGCGCCGTGGGTGCTCCGCGGAGACGGAGTGCGCGGCGCGGTCGGTTGTGGCGTCGAACACGGTCAAGGGCGGTCGCCAGGTCGCTGGGGGTAACGGATGGACCAGACGCGAGGTGGGCCGGCACGTTTCGGGGTACCGGGCTTGCCGGCCATGCTAGCACGCCCGTTGCCCCCGCTCAACCCGTGCGTCTCCGAAGTGGCACGAAAGTCGACTCCACTGGCGAGCGAGTGGGCAGCGCCGCAAGTGGTCATCTTGAGCGCAGCGCGAGAAATGACAGCTTTGGTGGCCACCCGAGTCGCCTACTCGTAGACGGTCACGGCGGTGCCGAGGGGGGCCCAGGCGTAGAGGAAGGCGGCGACATCGAGAGGGAGGTTGACGCAACCGTGGCTCATCTTTTGCCCGAAGTTCTGGTGCCAGTAGGCGCCGTGCAATGCCTCGGCGTCGAAGTTGAAGTACATGACGTGCGGCACATCCTCGACCTCGTAGCGCTCTTCGCCCGGTCGTGTCTCCTGCTCGGTCGTCGCCTCGTCACCGACGGCGACCACCTCGCCACTCCGGTCCGTGAAGCCCTCCATGTCCTG
>JACDBO010000393.1 GCA_013694885.1 Chloroflexia bacterium
GCCTGGGACCGCGAGCTCAGCGCCTGGCCACGCGGCGAAGACGGCACGCTGGCGATGTTCACCCGGCCGCTCGACTTCGATGGTTTGATGGCCGAACTCGAGGCGCCGGTTGGCCGGTAGCGGCGGACGCCGACCGGCCGCCAGTTTCCCCGCCTCGCAGTGAGCCAGCCGATAACCGCCTCGCCAACGGGCGACCGCGTGAAACCAGCGCGGCGGCGTGATCGGGTGCGGCTGGTCGTCATCCTGGGTGCCTTGAGTGCCTTTGGACCCCTCTCGCTCGACATGTACCTGCCTGGCCTGCCGGCCCTGACCCGAGACCTGGCCACCACCGCCTCCGCGGCCCAGCTCACCCTGAGCGCCTGCCTGCTTGGACTGGCGACCGGGCAGCTCGTGGCCGGGCCGATCAGCGACGCCCTCGGCCGGCGCCGGCCGCTGCTGGTCGGCGTCGGCGCCTACGCGATAGCATCCATTCTCTGTGCGGCGGCGCCGTCCGTGGTCGTGCTGATCGCGCTCCGCTTCTTGCAGGGATTTGCCGGTGCGGCGGGGATCGTGATTGCCCGCGCCATCGTGCGCGACTTGCATTCCGGCACGGCCGCCGCCCGGTTCTTCTCGCTCCTGATGCTGGTCAGCGGACTCGCCCCGATCCTGGCCCCGATCTTCGGTGGACAACTCCTTCGCTTGACATCGTGGCGCGGCATCTTCATCGCGCTGGCTCTCATCGGCGTGGCATTGCTCATTGCCGCGGCCTTCGGCATACGAGAAACAATCCACCCTGAGCATCGACAGCCGATCGGATTCGGCGCCACTCTGGCGACCTTTCGGCGGCTGCTCGGCGACCGCGCCTTTGTCCGTTACGCCCTGCCGGGTGGGCTGGCCAGCGCCTCGCTGTTCACGTACATCGCCGGGTCCTCGTTCGTCTTGCAGGACATCTACGGTCTCTCACCTCAGGGGTTCAGCCTGGCCTTCGGCGGCAATGCGCTCGGCTACGTGGTAGCTGGTCAGGTCAACGGCCGCCTCGTGGGTCGCGTGTCGCCGCATCGACTCCTGACCGGCGGCCTGATCGCCATCGGGACGGGCGGCTACGCGCTGCTGGCGGCCGTCATCTTCGATGCCGGGCTGGTCGGGGTGATGGCGGCCCTGCTCACGATCATGGCGAGCTTCGGCTTCATCCTGCCGAACACCACCGCGCTCGCCCTCTCCGCGCACCTGCGCACCGCGGGGAGCGCCTCCGCCCTGTTGGGGGTGCTCCAGTTCGCGATCGGCGCCACGGTCGCTCCGCTGGTCGGAATCGCCGGCCGCGACACGGCCCTGCCGATGGCGATCGTCATCGCCCTGTGCGTCACCGCCGCGTTGCTCACCTATGCGCTGCTCAACCGTGGGATGGCCGCTGGCGCCTCCTGATCGGACCTGACCCTTGGCCCAATCCACCGCGGGGCGGCGGACTCTGTATGATGGTCGCAAGCGGCTCATCGTCGGACCGAGGGATTCACCATGGCAACGACACGAGTGGTCGACCAAAACATGCTGGATGAGATCGTCCGCCGGATCGTCGAGGTTGCCCAGCCGGAACGGATCATCCTCTTCGGCTCGGCCGCGCGCGGCGAGATGGGCCCGCACAGCGACCTCGACCTGCTCGTGATCAAGGGCGGGGAGTATCATCGTGGTGATCTGACCGGAGACATTTACATGAACATGTACGGTGCCGGGCACGCCGTAGACATCATCGTGGCGACTCCCGAGGACATCGAGCGTTATGGTGAGAGTCCTTATCTCGTGTACATGCCGGCACTTCGCGACGGGCGCGTCATATATGGTAAGTAAGCAATTCCCTCCCACAGATCCACGCGCCTGGCTGCGACGCGCCCAGAGCAATCTCACTCATGCCAAGACGCGAACTCCCGGCGTCGAACTGGAAGTCTTGCTCTTCAATGCCCAACAATCCGCGGAAATGGCGATCAAGGCGGTCTTTATCGTGCAAGGCTTTGTGTTTCCATACGTGCATGACCTGGCCGAACTCCTGAGGCGGCTCGATCACGCGGGAGTTGATATTCCGCTTGCGGTTCGAGAGGCGAGCCAGCTCACGCGATATGCCTTGACCACTCGTTATCCCTATGTCGGCGATCCAGCAACGGAGAACAACTACAGCGCTGCTTTAGCAATTGCCGAAGCGGTGGTGGCGTGGGCGGCAGAGCGCATCTGCCCGGATGCCCCGGCGCCGCGCTGAAGGTAGTCGGATGTCGCCGGCCTTCACCCGCGAGCGGCCGGTATCCCCTTTGTCCGAACAGGTGCGGGAGACGTTCAGCCTCTTGACGATCACGCGTCACGCCCGATAATGGGAGCTGGGTTCGTACTCTACAGTCACATACGTCGGGTCCTGGACACACCGGCCATCACCGCGCGCTTGTGAGCGTCTTGGGACCGTTCGGGGCCGCTTCGAACGACGGTGACCGCATCCAAAAAGGAGCGCAGCGATGACTGATCCCACCACGGTGAGCATCGAGGGTCCCGCGACTGCCCATACCCGACAGGCGCTCAGCTATGTCGCGGACTACAACCCCGCGATCGGCGATTGCGAAGGTGGGTCGCAGCCCGGGCAGGTGTTCGCTTATCTCGCGGAGCTGGAGCGACTGGCATCCTCGCTCGGCTGGGATTTCGCCGTGGCCGCCGCGCACGCCAGCGCGCAGACCAATGCGTTCACCTCGGACGCATGGACCACGTCGCTCAACACGCTGCCGGCGGACGCCACCCAGGGCGAGACCGACCAACCGCTCACATTCGACAACCCGCGGGCCGCGGCGGCCGCGCACATGACCTACCTGAGCACATTCGTCGGCGGCGACAGCGTCGACACCTTGCGGGACGCGGGTTTCACCGAGCTCGTGCCGGGCTCGGATACCCTCGCAATTCAACGGTCTCGAAACGCGCCGGCCCGCACCGCCGCCGACCTGGCAAGCGGTCCGCTTGATCCGGCGAAGCTCGGCGACCACCTGGCCGGCATCCGCGACGCCGCCGATTTCACGAATGAGGTGGAGACCGTGTCCGATGCCGCAGCCGGCCCGACACCACCCCTGCCGGAGATCGAGTTGAGACCGACCGAGGCACACTTCACGGGGCGGAGCGGCGTCGGCCCGGTCGCGATCTGCTACCACATGACCTGGGACCTCAACCTGCAAAACGTGATCCGAACGTTCCAGAACCCGGACAACAACAAGAGCGCGAACTTCGTGATTGCCCGCGACGGCACGGCATTCCAGTTGGTTCATAGCAAGAACGCGCCGTGGACCAATGGCGATTACAAGACGAAGGACAGGAATACCGGGCGGTGGATCTGGAATAACCCGCGCGAGGACATCCCCTGGCTCAAGCGGGCGGTGGAGAAGGCCGAGCAAGGTGGCGCCAACCTCAACCGCTACACGATCACCTACGAGTTCATCGGCACGCCGGACGATCCGGCTCACGAGCCTCAGTACCGGACCGCGATCAATCTGTCGCGCTACTTCTGCCACGTCTACGACATCAGCCCGCACCGTGGCCACCAGATCCGCCACGGCGACATCAACCAGCGCAACCGCTCCTACGACCCCGGGAGGCGCTTCGACTTGGCCCGCATCATCGAGGAACTGGGCGGCGACCCGACCAAGATGACGGGGTAGCCTGGGGCCGCGACCCAAGGAGGACTGAGGACTGAGTCCGACAGGCCCCTCGCTTTCAACCCCGTGGGAGTTGCCCGAGCACTTCGTCGACGTCGCGCAGGCTCAGGTCGCCGCGCTCGATAGTGGGGGCGGCGGCGGCGAGGACGCGGGCGCGCAGGTCGTCGGGCGGCAGCGGATCGCCAGGAGCGAGGTAGCCGTTCGTCGCCAGCCACGTCTCCAGTTTTTCCACGGCGCTGGCGTCGAAGTTGGCGCCGGTGCGCAAGCGCGCGACCAACTGTTCGCCGTCGCCATTCACCGACGGCAGCAGCTCCGCAACGTCGTCCCGCGCATCGGCGGCGATGGCGCCGGACTCGACCAGGTCACGAGCGGTTACGGGACGGGCGCGGCCGATCCGCCACGTCTCCAGCGCGGTCTCGACCAGGGCGGCGCGGGCCACGGCGCGGCGCATCGTCGCCTCATCGAGTCCGAGCGCGACGGCACCGGCACGGCCGCCGAGGCTGGTCAATCCGGCGAGCTGGCCCCAGCGGCGAATATCCCGCGCCACCAGTCCGTGCAAAACATCGAGGTCCGTGACGACGTGCCAGAGGTGAACACCACCGAGCTCGTCCCGCCACGGATCGATACCGGGGACCTTGAGCGCGGCGCCGTACTCGGCACGGCTCATGCCGTCTGGAGCGACGACCGGCAAGCCCTCGGCCAGCGGCTGGTCGACGTTGATCGGCAGGCGCTCGAAGCCGGCCGCGCTACGCACCTCGGCGAGGTCGATCACGGTGCTGCCGGGGCGCTCCTCAATCGCGATCTGGTCCAGCCGGTGCTGCCAGCGCAGCACCTCATCGCCCTGAGCGGTGAAGTAGAAGACCTGCCGCCCGTTGCGGGCGATCTCGATCGCGGCGTCGATGATCGCGCCGGCGCGCAGCTCGTCGCTGTTGCCGAGGGTCTCATCGAGCAGGATCGGCAACTTCGGTCCCCATTCGACGTTCTCGACAAACGCCAGCCGGATCGCCATCAGGAGTTGGACGCGCGTCCCGCTTGAGAGCTGGTCGAGCGCCAGCGTCAACGCAGTCGTCGTGTCCCGCGCGGAAAAGGCCGGCGGCGGCCCCTCCTCGAACTGGAGTTCGTAGCGACCACGGGTAATGATCGTGAACAACTCGCGGGCGCGATGAAAGACGATCGGCAAGGCCGCATCGCGCGTCTCCGCGCGGACGTGGGCGAGCAGCGCGTCACCGACGACCTGCCCGGCGACCTCGTCGCGCGCTGTCCGCAACCGGTCGCGGACGGCATCGCGGCGGGCGAGCGCGGCCTCGACATCGCGCTTGCGCTTGGCGTCGCCGATCCGAGTCTGGACGGCGGCGATCTCGCGGAGCGTCGGGTCGAGGTCGGCGGCGGCCGTTTCCGCCTCTTCTAGACGGCGCTGGAGCTGCTCAGGCGCGATCACCTTCAGCTCCGGCGACAGCGCGAGCGCCTGTTCGGCGGCATCGCGAACCGCCTCGCGTTCCTGGCGCAAGGTCACCGTGTCGCGATAGGCACCGAGGCGCCCGAGCCGCTCGTGCAGCGCCCGGTCGTCGCCAGAAACGACGCCGATGCGTTCGTAGACAGCCGTCCGCTGCCGCTCCAATCGGTCGAACTCGGGTTGCAGCGCGCCGCTCAACTCCTCGCGGCGCGCCTGAGCGCGGGCCGTCGCCTCGGCAAGGTCGCGCAGCCGACGGTCGAGATCGTCGAGCTGGGCCCCGAACGCGCCGCCGGTGTAGCCGAAGCGGCCCAGTCCGTCGCGCAGCGCGGTGTCCCGCGTGAGACGCTCCTTGCCCACCGCGTTGAGCCGGCCATGCACCGCTCGGACGCGGCCGTCGGCGGCCTGCCAGCGACTCAGGTTCTCGGCAAGCAGGCGCAGGCTCTCCTCATCGAGATCGGGCGCGACGCCATAGCGCGCGATCAGATTGCCGCGTCGTGCCTCCGCCTCATGGTAGGCGAGGTCAAGGGCGCGGCGGCGCTGCTCCAGATCTCCCCAGCGGACAGCCTTCTCCTGTTCCACCAGGGCCGCGGTCAGTTCGGCGTTCAACTCATCGGCGCGCGCGCGGATCCCGGCCACAGTCCAGCTCGACGGCTCCGGCAGGCTCGTCTCACGGTAGCGAGCCTCATGGTGGGTGGCCTCGCGGGTGGAGGCTGGCAAGGCGTAGCGCCAGGCGAAGACGATGAGGAGGAGACCGAGCACACCGAAGAGAAGCCAGGCCGGGTGGACGAGCACGGCCAGCCCCACCGCGGCCAAAATGACGAGCGCGCCGCCGGCGTAGGCGGCCCAACGGGTGCGCGCGGCGATATGACCGGCCTCGCTCGCGTTCGGCGTCTGCAATCGCTTGGCGAGCGCATCGACACCACGGCGTAGGTCATCGAGGTTCGCGGGCGGCGTGACACCACCCAGCCAGCGCTCGACCTCGGCGCGGGCTTGGCGCTCCACCCGGATGTCGTCGTAGTCGCGGGCCAGTTGGGCCAGTTCGCGCAGTCCCTCGGTGTCGAGGGCGTTGACTTGGGCCTCGGTGAGGTCGGCGGCGAGGCGACGGCGATGGCTATCGCGCTCGGCGACGGCGGTCTGCAGATCGCGCTGCAGCGCGGCGATCTCGGCGTCGAGCCTCACCAGCTCGCCGGCCGTGGCGCGCAGGGCACGAGGCACGCCTTCGTTGAGGATCGTGTCCGGCAGCCCACTTGCCTGGCGCTCCACTTCCGCCTGGTCGAGCGCCGCCTGAATCTCGCGCCGGCGGTCGGCCAGGGCTGCCAGGCGCTCACCCAGGTCGGCAGCCTGCACGTCCTCGTCACCGGTCGCTCGCGCTAGTCCGGGTGGGAACGCGGCCAGCGTCTCGTCTGCCCTCGCCAGTTCGAAGCGGGCGTGGGCGAATGCCAGCGCCGTGCGGAACTGGGCGGCATCGGTCCGCGCCTGCCGGGCGCGCCGCTCAGCCTCCCGCAGATGGGCCAGCTGGCGCTCTTGCACGGCCGTCTCCTGCTGAGCACGCTCGGCATCGCGCACCCGCAGCATGGCGGCGTCGCTATCCCGGCTCGCCTCCAGACGCACGGGCACGTCGGCGCGGTAGCCCCGCGATCGAGCCACAGCATCGAGGTCAAAACCGCCGGTCGATTCCTTGAGGATTGCCTCAGCCAGCGGCTGGTTTTCCGAGGCCAGCAGGTCCGGCAGGCCAAGCGTGTAGCGGACCCGGTCATCGATGGGCGCCAGCAGCGGGGGGTCGGTCGGCACACCGGCGCGCGAGCGGACGACCCGCCCGGCGTCGGCCTCGACGTGCCAGAGTTCGCCGTTCAGATGGAAGTCCCCGGCCAGCGCGTGTCCGCGTAGGGCGCCCGGATGCGGCCAGAGCAACGCCTGGATCGCGCGCGCGGTCGTGCTCTTGCCCGAGGCATTCGGCCCGTAGACGATATTGATGTCCGGGCTGAGGTCGGTGATCGCATAGCCAGGATCGATACCCGGCGCCTTGCGCACGTCGACCGCGGTGAAGGCGAGGCGATCGCGCACTCGGCCGTTCGTTGGGTGGCGCTCGGTCATTCGACTCCCCTCTGCTTGATCAGGGCTTGGAGCACGTTCCAGCCCTGCCGGCGCAGCATCCCGCGGGCCTCCGCCACATCAGGTTCAGGGTCGCTGGCGACGGTGGCGAAGACGCGCGCGCGGTGGACGGACTGAAGCCGCGTCACCGTGCGCCGCACGAGTTCGCGCTGTGCCCCGCTAAGTTGGTCCGGGTCATCGGACTCCAGCGCCGCGACGAGGCGGGCGATCTCGCCGACGGAGTCCGGTCGCCGCGTCAGCGGTTCGAGGTCGAAGGCGGGCCGGGTGTCGATCACCACCGTTCCTATGGCCGCCACGACACCGCGCTCCTGGATATCGAGGGTGCGCGCCAGATCGTGAACGATCGCCGCCATCTCATCGTGGAGCGGCGTCCGCCCGCTCGCGGTGACTCGGCAGCAGACACAGAGCAGATGGCCCTGCGGGTCGTCGGCGAGCGCCTCGGCCAGGGCGTCGTGCAGTGCCCGGACGAGCGCGGTCTCGACATCGGCCGCCTCGCTCGCCTCGCCGAGTTCGATAGGTACGTCCTGATAGCGCACCGGCGCCAGCGCGACGAGGCGCGCCTGGACCGGCGCATCGGGAACGACTTCGACGATCCACGCGCCGTGCGGACCGGTCTCGTCCGCGTGCAGCGGACACGCGGCACCCGGTTCGAGCACTGCCACTCCCGCGGCCACGACAACGCTTGGCTGATGGACATGACCGGCGACCCAGAGCGCGACATTTTGGGCGGCGAGCTCGGCGCGAACGACCGGCGAGAAGTCCGCCGCGGTCCGCTCTCGGTCAACGACGGTCCCGTGGAACATAGCGACGAGCGGCGGTGACTCGCCGCCTTCTGTGCCGGCCACGGCGGCGAAACCCGCCAGAGCATCGCCGTGGAACGTCTGGCCGGGCGCCGACCAGCCGGCGAGCCGCATGGTGGGTTGGCCGTCACGCTCGGCAGTCACGCCCTGCCAGCGACCGTCGCGGCCGAGCAACGTCAGACTTCCCGCCGCGTCGCCATCGGCGACACGGCGCAGCGTATCGACGTCGTGGTCACCGGCGACGGCGAAGACAGGGATGTCGTACCGGCTCAGCGTATTCAGCCCGCGTTCGAGCGATCCAACCGCCTCGAACAAGCGATTTTCGCGGTCAACCACATCGCCAGCGAGCAGCACGAGGTCGACGCGCTCCCGGAGCGCAGTCTCGACGATCCGGTCCCAGACAACCGAGGTCGCGAACAGGGCCGAGTCGAGTCCGAGGTGTTCGGGGATGCCCGTCGCGCGGCGCCCGAGGTGGAGATCGCTGGCGCAAAGGAGTCTCACGGCGTGCCCTTCCCGCTGACGGAAACGGTCGTCCACCACCGTCAGCATTTTTCAGCCATCGTCATCAGTACAGAGACGAGCCGCTGAATTGTGCCAGTGTGTCACATCAGCGAGGTGCGCCGGTGGCATCAGCCGGGCGGGCGGCGCTCACCGATGAGCCACCAGGCGACGACGGCGCTTGCGGCCGCCATCGCGGCTCCGAGGAGCATCGCCAGGCGATAGCCGGCCAGAAACGACTCGTCTATGGCGCGTTCGACGGCGGCTGTGGCGTCCGCATCGAGATCGGGCGGCGGGATCATGCCGGCGAGCTGATCGCGCTCGGCGTCCAGCGCGCGCTGCGCCTCGGCGGGCATGGCGAGGTCGGTTTGGCGTTCGTCGAGTGATTGGCCGAAGACACCGGAGACCACGATCCCGAAGACGGCGATGGCGAGCACGCCACCGGTGCGGGAGACGGCGTTGTTGATGCCGGAGGCGAGTCCGCTGTGGCTTTCCTCGACCGCGTTCATCACCGTCGTGGTCAGGGGCGCGACGGTCACGGTCAGGCCGAGTCCGAGCACCACGGCGGCCGGGAAGACCGTCAGCCAGTAGGAACCACCGACCCCCGGCAGCGCGAACAGTGCGAAACCGACCGCGGCGATGAGCGGCCCAA
>JACDBO010000398.1 GCA_013694885.1 Chloroflexia bacterium
GAAGCGAGGTGTTCGAGTCTGTTTCGGGAAGGTGAAGGTACCCCCCCTCAGACGGTTGCACGGAAGGAGCCGCCGATGATTATGATCTCCGAGATCCAGACCGATGAGCGTTGCCAGCCGCGCGTTACGCTCGACCCTGAGCTCATTGACGACTACGCCAATGCGATGACGGACGGCGCACGGTTCCCACCGCTCACCGTCTACAGCGATGGTGGTGGCTATTACCTCGCGGACGGGTTTCACCGGCTCTACGCAGCCAAAAAGACGGGCCTGACAACGATCGACTGCGAGGTACGACCGGGCGACATCCGCGCCGCAATGCTCCATGCGGTCGGAGCCAACAGCGCACACGGGCTGCGCCGCTCCAATCTCGACAAGCGCAAAGCGGTGGAGACGCTGCTCACGGACGACGAATGGCGACAGTGGAGTGACCGGGAGATCGCGCGGCGATGCGCCGTCGATAACTCGTTTGTCTCGCGTATGCGCGCATCACTGTTGACGAACAACAGTGATGCGGATTCCCCGGAGCGCACCTACACCGACCGCTGGGGGAACATGTCAACGATGCAGACCGGAACCATCGGGCGGCGCACCGGCGTGTCCGTGGATCGTGACACCGGCGAGATCATGGACGATGGCGACGATCCCGAGGTCGCGTCTGAGGAGGTCGATCCGACAGACCCCGCGTCATTTGCTCTCGACCCAAGACCCCAGCAGCAGATCAGCGCACCATCCATCAACGTCCACGCCATTGCAACCGATCTCATTCGTCGGCTTGGCGAAGCGACGGCGCGTGCGGTGGCTGACGAAATCTATACCCAGACAGCGACCGGGACCCGGACATGCAGGTATCAGGAGTCATCGCACGCCCGCACAATCGCTTAGCGGGGCAAATAACGCGTCTGAAGTGTCAACCCAAAAGGATTGGACCAATGAAACCATCACCACTCGAGACCCTCGCCGCCGGGTTCGCCAACAGCAAGCCCCCCGGGGCCGAGCGGCCCCCATTCCAGCCCGATGCCAGGATGGAGCGCTTGCGCAGGTTGCGGCGGCGGGAGCCGGATGTGTTCGCGCGCTTCGGTTCGACGCAGCGCATCGCGTTGGGTTTTTACGAGGAATCCCGCCGACAAGCGGGGATTGAGGATGATGACCATGACGACCGCACTTGATCCCCACAAAGAACGCGAACAAGCCGAGGCCGCCCTCAGCGATGTCCGCCGCCGCATCGGCGCTCGTGACCCCGCGGTGAACGAGAAAACGTTGGACCGCGCCGAAAGTGCAGTCCGCTTCGCCCTGGCGCGGATCGCCGCCGTCGCCGAAGCGGAGGCCGCGGCCCGCGACCTGGCGCTGCAGGCGAGGGCCGCCGACATTCGCGCCGCCCTCTCCGACACCTTCAACTCCGCGCGCCTGGACGACGCGCTCGCCGACCTCAAAGAGTCGTTGAGCCGCTACTGCAAAGAAGCTCAGGTGACCCACGCCGCCGTCAGCGAACTCTTCGAAGAGCTCATTCGCCTGCCGCCGTGCGGAGTCCCCGTTGAAACGAGCGCGTGGACCGGAGTCACAATCGGCGGTCACCGCGAGCCCCGATACTACGGCCAGGTGTCCGACGCCGTCCGCGCCGCGTTCTCGGCCAGCGGACTCGCCATCGATCCGTCGTCGGGGCGATAGCCGCCAAGAGGACCCACGACCCCGCCGGCCGCCCATCCGCCCCGAATGCCGCTGTGAGGTCACACAAGCCCCGCCACGCGACGATAGCCAGAAAGGAAGGTATGGACACCATGACCGCCACGGCCACCACGCAGCCCGAGGCCGACGCCGACCGCCGGTTCGCCACGAGTCGAAACCGGCCCACCGTGCGGGTGCCGACCGCGCGTCGCGACCCCGCCGCACGCGTGAACGACATCGCCGCCCTGAACCGCGCGATCCGAAGGGCCGCCGGTAAAGACGACCTCGACTATGAGGGCTACCGGGAGGTTCAAGAATCATGACCGGCATGGGAGGGCGGATCGACAAACTGAGCGATCATTTTCGTGGCGCCGGCTGCGGCACGTGCCGGGGCTGGGAACATTCGCGGGTCTATTTTGCCATCGACCCGCGCGCCGAGCCGGACATCACGCCGCGCCCGCCGCGCTGTCCCAAATGCGGGCGACGGATTCTCAAGCTCACGGACGTGATAATCGAGCGCGACCCCGGCGAGGATGCCGGGATAGCAGGGGAATAGCACGGTGATAGGTGACCGATGCGAAGCGACGAACCAAGCTGGTAAGCCGTGCTCAGCGACGCCGCGACCGGGCCGACCATACTGCCCTTGGCACGACCCGGATTTTGTCGAGCAGCGGCGGACATGGAGCCAGAAAGGTGGTAAAGGGAAGAGCAATCGCCGCCGGGCGACGCGGGATCTCGCCGGGGAATCGCTGTCGATGCCCGAAGTGTCCGGCTTGTTGAGCGTGGCGCTGAAGAAGGTCGCGGCCGGCGACATGGAGCCGGGCGTGGGCAACGCCCTCGCGACCATCGCCCGCGCGTTAGTTAGTGTCGAGCAAGCCGGCGCCCTGGAAGAGCGTGTTGCGGACTTGGAGGCGCGGGCTGGGCTCGGCACATCGGCCTGACCACAGATTCAGGGAAGCAAAAGGGAAGCATCGCCTCGGACACGACGACGGCCGAAAAACCTTATGAAATGGGGCAAAATGGTATAATGAGGGGGACGGTGATGGTGCACCGCCCCCCGACCGTTCACCTATGAAGGAGGCGAACCGGCCATGACCCAGTCTACCAAACCCACGCGACGCGGACATAACGAGGGCACCGTCCGCCAGCGCCCGGATGGCACCTGGGAGGCGCGGCTCAGCCTCCCGAACGGAAAGCGCAAGAGCCTCTATTCCAAGACCCGGCGCGAGGTCCAGGACAAGCTCCGGGCTGCCCAGCGTGATCTGGATGCCGGCCTCGACGTCGGCGCCCGGCAGCAGACGGTCGCACAGTTCCTGACCCGCTGGCTGGAGGACACGGCGCGGCCGACCGTCCGCCCCTCGACGTACGCCAGCTACGCCGGCCACGTTCACCACCACCTGATCCCCGCCCTCGGGCATCACCCGCTCACCAAGCTAACCCCGCAGCACGTCCAGAAGCTGCTCAACGACAAGCAGCGATCGGGCCTCAGTCCGCGCACTGTGACCTACATGCGGGCCGTCCTTCGCCGTGCCCTCGGCTACGCCGTGAAGTGGTCGCTGGTGAGC
>JACDBO010000423.1 GCA_013694885.1 Chloroflexia bacterium
GTTCAAGACCAGCCACGACTACGACGGCAAAGAAGGCCGCCTCGACCACGACTACCCCCTCGCCGGGTAGCGGTTAAGCTCGGTCGCGGTTAAGCTCGCACGTATCTCATCGTGTCTGCCCACAACTCTTGCCCCATCCCCCTTGTCATTCCGAGCGCACGAGGAATCTCTCGTTCAAGGGCGAGTGGTTCCATCGGAACGAGAGATTTCTCGCTGCGACTCGAAATGACAAGATTCAGGGCGTGTGCGTAAGCTTCTACGCGGCGATTGCGGCCGGCTCGTCGGCGTCGCTCTCGCCGACGTAGAAGGTGTTGCGGGGGACGAACGGGACGGCCTTGATGCGCAGGCTCGGGCGGTCGGCGATCGCGAGAATCTGCTCGGCTTCGAGGCGGTGCGTGAGGCACTGCACAGGCAACCGGCCGTACTTCTCGGCATATGCCGCGATCGCGTCGGCGAGCTTGCGGTGCGCCGGTCGGCGCCGGTCGGGGTCATACCAGGCGAGATACATGATGGGTCTCCTCTGCCGTGGCGGCGGACATCGCCAGCTAAGTGCCATTGAGTCAAGTATAGCGAACATACGTTCGTTTTTCAAGTCCTGGCGGGTCTCGGCGTCGCGTACGTTCGCGACCATGCGGGACCAAATACCTATGGTCGGGGAGTGGACATCGGAAGGTCCCACGCCGTATGCTGTGGACAAACGTGGGGGAAAGTGGGGATAAGTGGTATCTCCTGTGGATAACCCGGTTCAGCCCGTTCCCCGCTGACGACACGCATCGGTCTATCGACTTGGTTCTACGTTTCGGCTCCCGCCGAGCCAGCACCCCGCCGGATCTGGCAGCGCATGTTTCTCGGGCGGTACAGCCACAACCTGGACGCGAAAGGTCGGCTGGCGGTGCCGGCGCGATTCCGTGAGACGCTTGCCGACGGCGTGGTTCTGACACGCGGCATCGACCGCTGCCTGACGCTCTATCCCATGTCGACGTGGCAGCCCCTCGCCGAGCGTGTCAGCGCGCTGCCGCTGAGCGACCCGAACGCTCGCAACTTCCGAAGGATGGTCTTCGCCGAGGCGGTCGATTTGGAGCTCGACAGTCAGGGGCGTATCCTTGTGCCGCCCGAGTTGCGCCGGTATGCCGGGCTGGAGCGGGAAGCGATCGTCGTCGGCGTCAACACATCCATCGAGGTCTGGAGTCCGGCGCAGTGGCAGGCGGTCAGCGACGAGGTCGAGCGAAACGGGGAGCAGATCGCCCAATCGCTGGCGGATCTTATTTGATGGTTGGCGATCGGCGGCTACTTCCTCCCTCCTTGATGGGGACCCGACGAGTCACGCAGGGGAGCGACCGACCGATGACATCCGCCTTGGCCACAGCTCCACCGAAACAGCGTGCAAGCATCCCAACGCCTCTCGCGCATCTACCGGTGCTTGAACGTGAGACGGTGGCGGCGTTGGCTCCGCAGCCGGACGGGCGGTTTCTCGACGGAACGTTCGGTGGCGGTGGGCACACCCTTGCCCTGTTGGCGGCCTCCGCCCCATCGGGCCAGGTGGTCGCGCTGGATGTCGATCCGGCGGCCCTGCCCCGCGCGGCATCCCTGGCGGCCGATCCACTGGTCGGGGACCGGATCACATTCATCCACGGTAATTTCGGGGACCTCGCGGACCTGCGCCAGCGATACCAGTGGCCGGCGTTCGACGGCATCCTGTTCGATTTGGGACTCTCCTCGTTTCAACTCGACGACCCCGCGCGCGGTTTTGCGTTCCGGTTCGAAGGGCCGCTCGATATGCGGTTCAACTCGGACGCCGGCGTGTCGGCGGCTGAACTCGTCCGCGACCTGGACGAGGCGTCGCTCGCCGATGTGATCCGTCGATTCGGCGAGGACCATCGCGCCCAGGCAATCGCCCGCGCCATCGTGCGCGAGCGGGCACGGTCGCCGATCACGACCACCACACGCCTTGCCGAGATCGTCTCTGGTGCCGTCGGTGGAAGACGCGGTGCCGCGATCCACCCCGCGACGCGCACGTTTCAAGCGCTGCGGATCGAGGTCAACCGCGAACTCGATGTCCTCGAACGCGGGGTGGTCGCCGCGATCCACGCGTTGGCGCCAGGTGGCCGATTGGTGACCATCGCGTTTCATTCGCTGGAGGACCGGCTCGTCAAGCGTGTGATCGAGCGGGCCAGCGCGAGCTGTGTCTGCCCGCCAGAGCTTCCGATCTGCATCTGCGCGACCCGACCGCTTCTGCGCAGAATCGGCAAGCCAATCCGCCCCGATCGTGCGGAGCAGGCGGCGAACCCTCGGGCCCGCAGCGCGATCATGCGCGTCGCCGAGCGCACCGATGTGCCGGTCGGCGACGGCGTGAGCCTGCCCTGATGACCCCCTTGCCGCTGCCGGAGATCCTGACCGCAACCGGCGGCACGTTGTGGGGAGTGTTGCCGGCGGAGACCCGGTTTCCGCGCCTGGAGCGGGACTCCCGGCGAGTCAAAGTGGGCGATCTGTTCCTCGCGGTGCGAGGCGAGCAGTACGACGGACATCACTTCGTGGCTGATGCGGCGGCGAAGGGTGCGCG
>JACDBO010000430.1 GCA_013694885.1 Chloroflexia bacterium
CTCGTTGGGCTGCCCTGTGGGCGAATACATGGATGCTAGTCGGCTGCCGCCGCAACGTCAACGCTGGCGACGTCGCACTCCGTTGGACAGCGACGCGGAGCGCGGTGACAATGGGGCGGTGCCCGCATGCCCGCGCCGTCGCGCGGCCGGTCGGCATCGTGTTGCCGCGATACATAAGGAGTGGCGTTGATGACGTCCAGACCCCGTCGGTTGATCCGATCATCGGCTTGGCCGGTCGCCGCGCTTGCCTTCGTGCTGGCCAGCTTGATCGGGTCCTATGGATCCGTGGCGGCCCAATCGGAAGACGCCGGTGTCGTCGGCAGCTGGTCCATCCCTATCGCCGATAGCGATGTACCCACCGACCTGGGTGGTGGGCCGAATCTGATCGGGCGCTGGCGAGTCGAGTTCCGTGACGACGGCACCTACGCTGGTATCCGCGAGGACATCGGCCAAGTCGTCGGCGGCTCCTGGGAGGTCGATGGCGATCAACTGACGATCACCGACGAGACCGGTCCGAGTTCCTGTGCCGCCCCGCAACCGGGTTCGATCGACACGGAAGACGCCGCCTCCGGTATGTATCGCTGGGAACGCGCCGAGGACCGGTTGACCCTGGAGGCGGTCGAGGAGAGCTGCGCCCTCCGTCAGTTATTGCTGACGACCCGCCCGCTCGTCGTCTACATGCCATGCACAACGGAGCCGTACCCACTCGCGCAGTCGATTGCCACCGCGGACGCCGATGAAGACGTGGCCGCACGGCTGACCGATGCAACACCGGCCGCCTCCCCGGTGCCCCCGGAGGCGTCGCCCGTTGAGTCGGACGGCGCCGATGCCAGCGACGCCGCGCCCGGTGGCACACTCGATCCCGAGGAGGCGATCGATGCGCTGTTGGTCGAGCTCACTGCCTGCTGGGCGACCGGTGACCCGGCGCGAGTGCTCCCTCTGTTCAGCCAGGTGTTCCTCGACGATCTGGTCGCCTCCGGACCGCCGGGCACCACAATCGTCGATGTCGCCGCACTCTTCCGCGATCTGCTGGCGGCACCCGTCACCTTCGAGCGAGCCGGTGACGTCGAGACCGACGGCCCCCGCCGGGCCCAAGCCGAGGTGCGCCTGAGCATCGGCGAGGAAGAGAGCACGCAGCGCCTCGACTTCGTTCTCGAAGGCGGCGCCTGGAAGCTCGCCGACCTCGGTGTGCCTGCCGCTTAACACGCGAGGCGCCCTCGGACTCGCGCAACGCTGTCATTCCGAGCGCAGCGCGAGGAATCTCTCGTTGATGAGGAACCACGAAACTTTGAACGAGAGATTTCTCGCTGATAACTATCACTGCGGCTCGAAATGACCGTTCAGGCGATCCGCATTCCATTCCGCCGTTGCGAAAACGACTTTGCGGCAGGCCCGCGCAATGAGCGATCAGCAGCAACCTCAACCACCGTCACCGCGCCCGGCCGACGCCGCACCGTCGTCCGATGCCGATGCGGGAGCGCGCGACCAAGCCCCCGAGTCCACGGTTGGCACTGGGAGCGCGCTCGCGCTCGGATGTGTGGCGGTGATGCTGCTCCTGATCCTCCTCGGCCTCCTCTTCTTCCTCATCCTCTGGCTGATCGCCTGAGTTCAACGAAGCGCCGAGGGCCGAGGTGCGAGGGCAGAGCGGCGGCTTGCGTAGTCTGTTTCCTGGCACCGGCAGGGCGTCCGAACCTCGGTCCTCGGGCGAGCGCTTGCCCCTCGCACCTCGGCCCTCCGTTTCCTGCTAGACTTCGCTCGACACTTGGAGGGGGTCATGTCCTCTCCGCATACTGAGGAGCGTCCATGACCAGCCAGCTCGCTGGTCCCAAGACCGAATCAGGCGGGGCGGGTGTGAGTTTCGACCGGGCGCAGCGAACCGCCGGAATCCGGCGCGTGCTCCTCGGGGTCCTCGTCCTCAACGTGGTCGTCGCGGTCGCCAAGTTGGGCTACGGCTTGTGGTCCGGCTCGATGGCGATGACCGCCGACGGCGTCCAATCCATGCTGGACGGATTGGCCAACGTCGTCGGCCTGGCCGGAATCGCGGTCGCGGCGCGTCCGCCCGACCAGGAGCATCTCTACGGTCACGAGCGCTACGAGACGCTCGCCTCGCTCGTGATCGCGGCGATGATGACCGTCGGGGTGATCCAGATCGTGGAGAGCGCGGTCGGGCGCATCCGCAGTGGCCATGCGCCGGATGTTTCGGCCGGGTCGTTCGTGGTGCTTCTGGGCACGATGGCGATCAATTTTGGCGTATCGCTGTGGGAGCGGCGGCGCGGCAAGGCGTTACGGAGCGAGATCCTGCTGGCGGACGCCAAGCACACTTTGAGCGACGTGCTGGTTTCGACGGGCGTGATCATCGGCTTGATCGGCGTCGCGCTCGGGTTCGAAGCCGCGGATGCAATCGTCTCGATTGGGATCGCGGTGATCATCGCCGTTGCCGCCTGGACGATCATCCGCGAGGCATCGCTGGTGCTCACCGACGCGATCAAGGTCGATCCACGGGAGTTGATGGCGGCGATTCGGGCGGCACCGGGCGTGATCACGGCGCATAACCTGCGCGCCCGGTCGTCGGGTGGCCGGCTGTGGGTGGAAGTCCACGTCACGGTCGACCCGGATTTGCGGGTGCAACAGGCCCACGATGTCGCGACCGGGGTCGAAGCCACGGTCCGGTCGGTGGCCGGGGAGGGAGCGACGGCGATGGTCCACGTCGAACCCGCGGTGCCTCCGCACACGCGCCCCGACCCGCTGCTCGGTGATGTGCCCCCGGCGCCGCTCTTCACGGAGGAGCGGCACGTGGACCGCGGGTCCGCGCCGCGTGGGTAGCTCGTGCGATCCATGCCTGGGGCACCGCGTCCGGTGGCCCCTCCAGTTCACCGTCCAGCAAGCATCGACACCAGCCGCCGCGCATGGTGCGCGGCGGCCTCGCGGGGACGACGGCGTGATACCCGCATCTGGTGCGACCACGCACGAGGCGGCAATGCCGCCGCACGGCAACACGCACCTTCGCGGTCACGCCGTCGCCACCATCACATGACAGGAGAATGACCTTGGAGGGTCAGGACCGATCTCCCCGCCGGCGCCGCCGTTCACGCCGCGGGCGATCCGCGGCACCGGCCGAGCAGCAGCAGGGACAGCAACAACAAGAACAACAGCAGGAACCGAGGCAAGAGCGGGAGCAACCAGGGCGTGAGCAGCAGCCCCAGGGTGCCGCCTCACCGCCCTCGGAACCCGGCGCCGGGCGCGGCCGAGGGCGGCGCCGGGGAGGTGGGTCGCGCCGGCCGGCTGCGGACCAGCCCGCATCGCCGAACCAGGATGGGGGGCGTGGAGGTCAGCGCCGTCGCGGTTCCGAGAGTGCTCCCGACACGGGAGGAGACTCGGAACCTGGCCGCGCGACGCCGCCGGGCGAGCCGCGCTCCCGCCGCACCGGCCCGGTGCGCCGACCACGCCGTGACGAGGAGAGCATCGAGCGGGTCGAGCCAACCCGGCAGCCGCACCAGCGCCAGGGACGTCGTCCCCGCCCGGATCAACCGCCGGGGCGAACCGGAACGACCGGTCGCCGCGACGCCTTGCGGGTGATCCCGCTGGGTGGTGTCGGCGAGGTCGGCAAGAACATGACCGTCGTCGAGTACGGCAACGACCTCATTCTGCTCGACTGCGGTGGCAAGTTCCCAGAAGAGGAGCAGCGGGGTATCGACCTCATCATCCCCGATGTCACCTACGTCAAGGACCGGCTGCGCCAGTTCCGGGCCATCCTGCTGACGCATGGCCACGAGGATCACATCGGCGCCTTACCGTACATCGTGCCCCAGCTCAAGGACCGGGCACCGATCCCCATCTACGGCACACCGCTCGCGCTCGGCTTCGTCGAGCGCAAGCTGCTCGAAGCGCACCTCGATAAATACGTCGAGCTGCGGCCGGTGCAGTCGGGCGAGACGGTGCAATTTGGTGAACTCTCGGCGGAGTTCGTGCATGTCACCCACTCGATCCCGGATGCCTGCGCCATCGCCGTCCACTCGCCCGTCGGCACCATCGTCGACACCGGCGACTTCAAGTTCGACCCGACACCGGTGATGGGTGGCCCGACCGACGAGCCGCGCCTGCGGCGCCTGGGCGAGCGCGGTGTTCTGGCCCTCTTCTCCGACACCGTCCGGGTGGAGACCGCGGGGAGCACGCCCTCCGAGAAGGTCGTCCAGGACACGATCGATGAGGTCGTTGCCAAGGCCCAGGGCCAGGTCGTGATCGCGACGTTCGCGTCCAACATCAGCCGCATCCATATGGCGCTGCACGCGGCCCAGAAAAACCGCCGCAAAGTCGCAGTCGCCGGCCGTAGCCTGGAGCAAAGTGCCCGTGTCGCGCTCGAGCTCGGCTATCTCGATCCGCCCGACGGGTTGCTGGTCGATCTCGATGAGGTGCTTAGGCTCCCCAAGGAACGGCGCATCATCGTCAGCACCGGCAGCCAGGGCGAGGCATCGGCGGCGCTGGCCCGCATCGCCGCGGCCGAGCACCCAAAGATCCGTGTCGGTCACGGCGACGTCATCATCGTCTCGGCCTCCCCCGTGCCCGGCAACGAGGAGACGGTGTCGCACACCATCGACAACCTCTTCCGGCGGGGCTGCCAAGTCGTCTACGGCGCGCTCCACAGTGGCGTCCACGTCTCCGGCCATGCCGGGCGAGACGAGCTGGAGCGGATGATCCAGCTCCTGAAACCGGCCTACACCGTGCCGATCCACGGCGAGTACCGGCACATGGCGCTCTACCGGGAACTCAGTGTGAAAAATGGCATCCGGGCCGACCATGTGTTGCTGCCCGAGATCGGCGGTGTGCTCGAATTCTCCGCCGACGGCGCAACGCAGCGAGGTCGCGTGCCGTCTGGCAACATCCTCGTCGACCGCCTGGGCGACCGAGGCGATCCCCAGGTCGTCCTGCGCGATAGCACCAACCTGACCGAACAGGGTGTCGTCGTCGTGACCCTTGTCGTGAACCGCGAATCCGGCGCGCTCATCGCCGGTCCCGATCTGACGGCCAAAGGGCTGAAGTCGGAGCACGCCATCGGGGCCCTGCGCGAGGCCGAGCAGGACCTGAAGCGAATGCTGGACCGCCGCAAGAAAGGCGAGCCGCAGTACGGCTACGTCGTCCAGCGCACCAAGGAGACGGTGGGTCGGGCCCTCTACCGCCGCCTCCGCACCCGCCCCATGATCCTGCCGGTCGTCACGGAGATCTGAGAAAGCCCCCGACGAAGGGTCGAGGTTCAAGGTGCTAGGGCCGAGGGCCGAGATGGTTTCTCACTCGGCCCTCGCACCTCGGCCCTTCGTTGGGGGTGAGGGCTTCTACACCCGGTGCGCGGTGCTGCCCGCTTCGACGAGCACCCGCGGCTCCTCGTCCTCGTGCGACCAGCGGTGCGCCCAGGCGGAGACCGCGTCCGCCACCGCGCCGAGGTCCCGCCCCTTGGCGGTCAGGCGGTATTCGATGCGGACCGGCGTCTCCGGGTAGACACTGCGCTGAACGATCCCCGCCGCTTCCAGCTCTTTCAAGCGCTCGGAGAGCAACCGGTCGCTCAGACCCGGCACGGCGTGGACGATGTCCGTGAACCGGATGGCGCCGCCGAGCATCGCGCTCAGGATCGCGCCGGTCCAGCGCCGGCCGATCAGTTCGATGGCGCGATGGTAATGCGGGCAAATGACGCTGATCGTCGCGAGCTCATTCATAATCATAAGTATCGCTGACCCTCGGCGGAGACGCAACGATGCTCGGCTGATCCCTGATTGGTTCAGGCAGAGGAGCGGCGGCTCACGCTCGATCGCCGCGGGGCCCGCTTGAACGTCCCAGCCCCTGCGAGGCCGCGGCCGAGGGGCGCGATGTTCGTTCCAGAAATGACGCCCCGCCGTTCATCTGGTACATCCGCCGGTCGGCCGTGAGCACGAGCTCGTGCGGGCTGGTGCCGTCCTCGGGGAGCACGGCCATGCCGAAGCGAAGGGTCGCTTCTGGCAGATCCACCTCGCGCACCGCCTCGTGGAGCGCCTCCCGAATCCGGTTCCCGATCATGCTGGCCATCGTATCGTTCATCGGGCCGCCGAGGATCACCGCGAACTCATCGCCACCATAGCGAGCGACGACATCGGAGGGACGCACCACCTCGCGGATCGTCCTGGCCACCGTCTGCAGCAGGAGATCGCCAGCGAGGTGACCCGCGCTGTCGTTGACGCGCTTGAGTCCAATGACGTCGAAGAGCAGCACCCCGACCGGCTCCTGGCGCTGCGTCGCCTCCTCCAGCGCATGATAAAACGCCCGGTGATTGGCAAGCCCGGTGAGGCCGTCGGTCGATGCCGCCGTCTTCGTGGCGTCGTGAATCTGCGCAACAAAGATCGAACTGGCGATCTGCCCGGCAATCGCCTGCAGCATCGTCGTGTCTCCCGAAGTGAACGCGCCGGTCCGCGGCGCGGCGACGTGGAGCATCCCGATCGTCTTACCCTCGACGATCAGCGGCACTAGCAGCGCCGACCCGGCCGCATCGCCGAACGACGTGCCGGCCCGCGCAAAGTCCGGTACCGAGCGTAACTCACCCGTCCGATACACATCCGTCCACGGGTTGTCACCGAGCGGCAGACGGTCGCCAAGCTTCGCGAGACGGAGCGATCCGCTCTGCGCGGCCACCGTCAGCGACTCGCTGTCGGGGTCATGCAACAGCACCATGATGTCCTCGAAGTCGAGCCTGCGCTGGAGCAGCGTGGCCACGCGCTGGAGGAACTCGGGCAAATCGGGGATCAACGTGGTGATGCTCGACAGTTCGATCATCAACCCGATCACGCGCAAGTCGCCCAGCTGGCCGACATCGCCTCCTCCGTCGCCATCGGGCAGAGGCCTTGGGTCGGGCGGTACGAACTCACGCGAGGAGCGAAGATGAGGCGTAGAATCGAGGTAATGGGCCGGAACTGCCGCCGTATGGCGCGACAGCCGGCCGTCGTGCTGGAGCTGCCACATGGCCTTCACCACGCTCGGGTCGAACTGCGTGCCGGAGCCCTGGTTGAGCTCATCGAGCGCGCCCTCAAGCGCCCGGCCCACGCGATATGGTCGTTCGGTCGTCATGGACACGAACGCATCCGCGAGCGCGATGATCGACGCCCCGAGTGGGATCTCCTCCCGAGCGAGTCCGTCCGGATAGCCGCTGCCGTCGTACCACTCGTGGTGATGGCGCACGAGCGGGATCACATCCCGCAGCGCGTCGGAGCGCGACTCGGCAAGGATGGCCGCACCGAGCATGGTGTGCCCCATCATCACGGCCCGCTCCGTCTCATCCAAACCACCGAGCTTCAGCAGGATCGAATCCGGAATGCCGATCTTGCCCACGTCGTGCAGCAGGGCCGCAAGCTCGACCTGATCGACGACGGCGGCGGGCAGCGCCATCGCCTGGGCCAAATCGTGGGCGAGTTCACTGACGCGTGCCGAATGCCCCCGCGCGTAGGCGTCCTTGGCATCGACGGCGGAGACGAGCGCCTGAATCCCTCCCAGGTACCGTTCCCGCTGCACCATCATTAACTCGGCGTTGCGGATCAGACCCGCCGCCTGACCCAGGAAGATCTGCGCCAGCACATAGTCGTCGTCCGAGAAGGATGGACCATTGATCCGAATCACATTCGCGACGCCGACCAGCGTCCCTTCGACGTGAAGTGGGATGGCGATCAGGTGCAACCGTGTCTCGCCCGCCGGAGAGGACGATGGGAGCAGCAGATCCATCGTCGTGCGGGAATCGCGTTCGGCGTGGTTGACGAGCAGTGGAGTCCCGGAGAGGGCCACGCGACCGGTGATGCCCTCGCCGAACGTGAAGTCGCGCGCGGAAACGATGCCCTCACTCAATTCCGAGTGGAAAAGAAGATGCAGCGCCCTCGTCTGGTTGTCAGCCTGATACACGTTCATGAACGTGCCCGACACCACGGCACCCAAGCCGTCGCCGATGGTCCGCAGCGCATCGTTCAGATCACCATTCAGGGCGATGGTGCGTGCTGTGTCGACGATGATCTGCAGAATCGAGGGGTGTTCAACCGGGGGAGGTTCGGGCAACTGCTCCAGCGGCGTGCCGAGCGCTCCGCTGACCATCACGGACAGCGATTCAAGGCGATCGATTACGTGCGGCGATAGTTCCACATCGCCGCCCCAATCCGCGACAAGCAGCGCACCCAGGAGTTGGTCGCCCTGGCGCAGCGGCGTCAGCAACGCCGGCTGTGTCTCGGCCGTGACGTCGTTCTCTGGCGAGAGAGGGAGATCGATGGATTCGATTCCCTCGTTTTCCGGCACTGGGATCGACTCCGGGAGGGGAGCGCCGGCGGATGCATCCCCCTCGCCGGCGACAAGCGACGCGAGCCGCGAGACAATCGTCAGCCGGCCGGCGGTTTGGGATGACGGTGACGTGAGATACAACCCGACCGCGTTTGCCCCGGTCAAGAGCGACGCAAAGCGCACCGCGCCCGCCGCGATAACGTTTGGGTCGGCGACTGTACTCAGAAACTGGCCGACCGCGGTCAGCGTCTCTTCCGCGCTGGCAACTCGTCCATCCGCGTGGCGGCGCTCCGCGAATCGTTCGACCTCTTCTGGCCCGAAGCGTGTCGCGCTCCCGGCTCCCGCCAACACTCCACCGTTTCGGAGCTTGTCGTCGAACTCGGCCACTTCAGTCCCCAAGCGTACGATCCCCTCCGGACATCGTATGGAGTGACACCAGCACCAATCGCCCTCGATCCAGACGGGGGCGCGCCGATCACGCGTGCTGGTGGAAACGGCTCGCATCACCATGACGTGGCGACCGTTGCGACTGCGTGGACACTTCACACCGCTTAGTCATCATATCCGGCCAAACGGCCCATGTCGATAGTCATAGGAAGTGGTACCGGCCCAAACGGGCTAGGTCGCGGCTGGCGGTTCGGTTGGGTTGTCCGACGCCAGGCGGTCGATGATGCGGGTTGCCACGTTGTTGCTATCCCACGGCAACGGCGCGCGGCGCAGCTGCTCCGTCGCCAGAAACCGCTCCGTCATCTCCGGCGGCAGGTCGGCCATGGGGCCATTGACGCCGACCTGGGAGCGGTGGCTGGCCAGCACTCGTCGCTTGCGGTCCGCGTAGGGCCGGATGTCCAGCCAGTGGGTGATCTCGGACATCGGCGTGCCTAGCTTCGCCACTTGCTCGCGCGGCATGTCGTGGAACGGCGTGTTGGGCAACTCGTGCCATTCGAGCATTCGCTCTCGCGGCGCGGCGCTGAAGTAGAGTGCGCCGATCCGCCATGGCTCTCCGAGTCCAGCCAGCGTCCCGTCGTCCGCCGCCCGGCGCACCGCCGCCATCGTCGCGTGGTGGATGCGGACGTGGTCGGGGTGGCCGTAGATACCGTCCGCCCCGAACGTCACCACGGTCGTCGGTCGCACGTCCCGGATCTGCCCGATCAGATGCGCGACCAGCTCGGCGTCGGGCGCGTTGACGAGGGCGCGTGGATCGTCGTTCTCCGGGGTGCCCGCCATCCCAGAGTCTCGGTAGCCGAGAAAGCGCACGTCGTTGATGCCGACGATCGCCATCGCCTGCCGCACTTCCCGCTCGCGCACCGGACCGAGTGTCTCGGGCGTGCCAACGTCGGGACTGCTGATCTCCCCCGCCTCGCCGCGTGTGGCGAGGAGCAGCACGACGGGCAGATCGCGGTCGTCGAGCATCGCGAGCAACCCGGCGCTCCCAAACGACTCGTCATCCGGATGGGCAAAAATCAACAACACCCGCTCCTCGACCGCCGCATCTGTCCGCATCATGTCTTGTGTCACCCTCTCGCGTCGCGACGTGGTCAGAACCACCGATGCATTCGGAATTGACGTCCGCCGCGGGAGACGTTATCTCGGATCATTCACCAACCGAGCCGGACTGTCCCATCGCTGTCATTTCGAGCCGCCGTGAGAAATCTCTTGTTCCGTCAACGCCAGTTTCCGTGTCGGAAAGGGTGACCATGTACTCGGAATGACCATTCCAGAATACTCCAGGTCAGCCGAGCAAAAGTCGTTACTTCGAGTCGTTGAGGTGCGTGCATCTTCGCTCCGGTTACGAGCCATCAGGTGCATCTATTGTCCAATCAGGCAGCCGGTACACGCCGCGGATCGGCGAAAACCAGAGTCACACCGCCGCCAGCAGCTCGCCGAGGGCCGCGGGCACCAGCGTCTCCCGCAACCCGACGGTACGGCCCAGGAGTCCGCCGAGGATGGCGCCGACTGGCGAGGATGAAAAAAGAATGTCGGTCAGATGTTCTTTGGGTCGAGATCCTGAAATTTTATCCCCGGACGGCAACGCTTGGTGAGCGATTGATAGTTCTCACCGAAAAACCGTATGCGCTTGCGGTCGTAGCGGGCGAAATCAGCTGCACGGCTCTTTCCGTCGAACAGCACCAACGGAATCAGGAAACGCGCGTGAGGCCGTGACAAGCGAAACAGCGGGTGATGTTCTATTGCCGATGCCCCTCGTTCCAGTTGTTGAAGCGGACTTGCCCCACTCCTGAGTCTTCCCTTGATCTCAACGATGAGCCAGATGTGGCGTCCATCCCGGAGGTCATCATAGAAGACGATGAAGTCCGGCAGCCCTTCTTGCTGAAACACGTCAAACATGTCGCAGTCAATGATTACCGTGTTACGAGGAGGAACGATAACGGTGCATTCACGCTTGCTGCATCTGTCCACAATACACGTCGAGCCATGTGAGCTATGCATTCTTCGAAGATCATCGCAGCAGGCCAACATGAGCTCCGTCTCAGGAACCGGGCGATCCGGCGGCCGCGAGCCGATACGACTCATCTCCAATCTGCTCTGCCACCGCGACGAACTCATCCTCGGAGATCCCGAAGTCTTCAGTTATCTCGACGGGCCGCACAATGGTTCCGTCCTGACCAGCGTTATCAAAGAGGTAGACGCCGATCTCCGAACTCTCCAGCACGTCATCCTCGGTGAATCCAAGCCGTTTGCGCTCGGCGTCCGGCGCGTTGGCCGCCAGAATGTGATTGCTCAACTGGTGGACGATGAGTGAGCTATGGGTCGGGCAAATGACTCTTACGCCCGCTCGAACCAACCGGACCAGCACTCTGGCCATGTGGCGTTGGTTCCGCGGATGGAGATGCGCCTCCGGTTCATCGATGATGAGGAAGTCGCCTGGCCGGACCATCTGGCGTACCCACAAATCCAGTGGCGCGAGTTCGGCCACCATCGACGAAGCGGACTGAACTGGGATGACGACCGTAGCGCCCTCATATTGCAACAATCCGCTCTCGCTCGGCGCGGTCTTGATCGACACGCTTCCCTGCAGAATGTCGCCTTCCAATACTTCAAGGACTCTGTCCATGCCTCCTTCGCGAGATTGACCTAGAGACCCATCAGCCATGAAGTTGGTGAGTAAGTGCTGCAGGAAATCCCCAACGACGCCCGAGAGCGCCGCCAGCTGAATAGGTTCAGGTCCAAGCCGCTGTCGGACCGCACCTATCGCCATGGATGTCACAAGTGGCCAGGTTGTGAGGATGCCCGATCGGGCGGGAGGCAAGTAATACTCCGAGGTTTCACGAAATCCGTGTTCGGACGCAAGCTGCGCCCAAAGTTGCTCCGCCGCAAAGCGCATCTTCAACTCTTCGGGCAGGATCTTATTGTTCCTCCAAACAGGTATGCGCAGCGATTCAAGCACTGGACGGTTCACGCGAATAGTTCCTAGCTGATCCTCGGTGCTGATGCGGACGAAGCCGGATTCATCCGCTGTTGGTGAGACGACTCTCGCTTCGAACGAATCAGGGGATGACCCAGCTCGTCCGAGCCTGGCTAAGTCACCTACGCCGAAATACTCAGTCAGGTTGGCGAGAATGCTTTGTTCCACTCGGGAGACAAGAATGTCCATCTCCCGCTTGAGACTGACTTGATCCGATTCGGCAATGTCGGAAAACGATACGAATGCTCCATTCTTGTCAAACTCCGCGTAAAAATAGTCACGGAAAGCTCTGATCGTGCTGAATGGAAAAAACCCGCTGAATTGTGCAGTCAGCGCCTTCGACAGCACGTAGATAAGGAGAGCAATATACGACTTCCCGCTATTGTTTGGTCCAATGAATACTGTGAGTGGCTTGACGTCGATGTCAGCAAGTGCCACGGGACCGAAGTTGCGGACGTTCAAGCGTATGTTCGAAGCGCCGGCACGCTCGAAGTCGACAACGGGCGAGCCATTCTGCGGTTCGTAATCGTCTTGCACAGCAGCCATCGTCGTTGCCTCCGTCGTGTTTAGAGTACGACATTGGCGATCTTCCTCCCAAGCACCAAGCACTCCAACAACTATGCCGCCCGGCTTTTCCGCGATAGCCGCCACACCCTCGGCGCGATCAGCGCGATCAGGGCGAGGGCGAGGATGGTGGCGGTGATGGGGCGGGTGAGGAAGGTGGTGTAGTCGCCCTGGCTGATCTGCAAGGCGCGGCGAAACTGCAACTCCGCCTCCGGGCCGAGGATCACGGCGACGACGGCCGGGCCGACCGGGATGTCGAAACGGCGCATCAGGAAACCGACGACGCCGATTGCATAGAGCACCACCAGCCCGGTGATCGAGCTGCTCTGCGCCCACGTCCCCAACCCGGCGAAGACCAGAATCGCCGCGTAGAGCAGCGGTCGCGGGATCATCAGCAGCCGCACCCAGAGGCCGACCAGCGGCAGGTTGAGCACCAGCAGCATCACGTTGCCGATGTAGAGGCTGGCGATCAGCCCCCAGACGAGGTCGGCGTTGCCTTCGAAGAGCTGCGGACCGGGGTTGATGTTGTAGCGCTGGAAGGCCGCGAGCAGGATCGCCGCCGTCGCCGAGGTCGGCAGCCCGAGCGTCAGCAGCGGCACCAGCACACCGGCGGCCGAGGCGTTGTTGGCCGCCTCCGGCCCGGCGACCCCCTCGATCGCGCCCTTGCCGAACTCCTCCGGGTGCTTCGTGAGCCGCTTCTCCATCGAGTAGGAGAGAAAGGTCGGGATCTCGGCGCCACCGGCCGGCAGGCTGCCGATCGGGAAGCCGAGCATCGTCCCGCGCAGCCACGGTTTCCACGAACGCCGCCAATCCTCGCGGGTCATCCAGATCGAGCCGCGGATCGGCTCGATACTCGGCGGCTCGTGGCGCATCCGCGAGGCGACCCAAAACGTCTCGCCGACCGCGAAGAGACCGACGGCGACGGTGACGACGTCGATGCCGTTGAGCAGGTGGAGATTGCCAAAGGTGAAGCGCGGCTGACCGGTGAGGCCGTCGATGCCGACGAGACCGATGGCGAGTCCGAAGAAGAGGCTGACCAGCCCGCGCACCAGTGAGGAGCCGAGCAGCGCGGTGATCGTCGTAAAGGCGAGCACGATCAGGGCGAAGTACTCGGCCGGACCGAACTTGAGCGCGACTTCGACCATCACCGGCGCCAGCAGCGTCAGCCCGAGGGTGGCGATCGTGCCGGCGACGAACGAGCCGATGGCGGCGGTGGAGAGCGCGGCGGCGCCCCGGCCGCGCTTGGCCATCAGGTTGCCTTCGAGCGCGGTCATGATCGAGGCCGACTCGCCCGGCGTGTTGAGCAGGATCGAGGTCGTCGAGCCGCCGTACATGCCGCCGTAGTAGATACCGGCGAACATGATGAAGGCTTGAATCGGCTCCAGGGTGTAGGTCACCGGCAGTAGCAGGGCGACGGTCAGCGCCGGCCCGATCCCCGGCAGCACGCCGACGAGGGTACCGAGGAAGACGCCGACCAGCGCCCAGAGCAGGTTCTCCGGCGATAGCGCGATCCCGAACCCGTCGATCAGATTACCGATCGCGTCCAACCGCTCCACGCCCTTTC
>JACDBO010000435.1 GCA_013694885.1 Chloroflexia bacterium
GGCATCGGGCGTGACGTACGTCAGCGCGATGCCCGCTTCGTCGTCGTGGTGCCCGGTGACGAAGTACGGTTCGAGCTCCGGCGCCAGCTCCAGGTAGGCGTGCCGCAGCCGGTTCATCCCGATGACCAGCACCACATCCTCGCCCCGCGCGTCGCCCAGCCGGATCTGTGTCCCTAGACCCAGGATGAGCAGCACCGGAAGCAGCAGCAGTGCGAAGACCCGGAAGTTACCGTCGAAGTCGGTCGCCTGCGCCACCAGAGCGAGCGCCACGACCGCCGCGGACAGAACCGTCAAGTACATGCTGGCGCGGCTGAACATCTCGTTCCAGGTCATGCTTCGGGTCGCCAGCAGACTCCAGTGCTCGGTCGCCAAGATCTGCACGCGCACCGCGTCGGTGACCTCGGCGCGCTCGGGCGGTAAGGGCGGCTCGGACACGTCAGGCATGGTCACCACCTCCGGCAAGTCTTCGGACAAAGGGGCGGATAGAGTTCCCTGCGTGACACGGAATGGCGCTGGCTGGATGATGGATCCGCTGCTTCTCGGCCGCCGCCATCATACGGCCAAGCGCGCAGAACGGCAGTGGAGCGCCGGCTCGCGCGAGGAGATGAGCGCCGTGTCGTGGCCCCTTGCCCTCGCTATGCGGCGGTTTGGTCCTCCCGATCCATATATTGACACCTGTCCGTAGAATGTGAAGCAGATTCACGTTTCCTTGATGCGCTCGCGACGTTGGCACCCTCGATACGCGGAGTTTCGCTGCTCTTGCCCTTTTCGTTGATGGTCGGCAGCGAAGAAAGTTCCCTTGTGGCCGTGAGTCCGGCGGATCTGTGCAGGGTCGCCGGCCGATGACCGGTGTGCGGGCGGACGTACCGGCCGCGCGTGGCTGAGTTCCGCGATGGAGGAGGGGGTATGGCAGCGACGGCCGTCGCGCAGGCGGATCGCACTGGGGGAGCGAACATTTATCAGGTGATCGGCGCCGCTGGCGTCGGCACCATGATCGAGTGGTACGACTTCTATATCTTCGGCAGTCTGGCGACCACGATCATCGCCCCAAAGTTTTTTCCGCAGGGGAACGCGACCCTGGCCGCCCTCTCCGCGTTGGCGACGTTCGCCGCCGGGTTCGCGGCGCGGCCCTTCGGCGCGCTCTTCTTCGGCCGGATCGGCGACATCGTCGGTCGCAAGTACGCCTTCCTCGTCACCCTCCTGATTATGGGAGGCGCGACGTTCGTGATCGGGTTGATGCCGGGATACGGCACCATCGGTATCCTCGCCCCGATCATCCTGCTCGTCTTGCGCCTGCTGCAAGGGTTGGCGCTGGGGGGCGAATATGGTGGCGCCGCCGTCTATATCGCCGAGCATGTACCGGACGCCCGGCGTGGCTACTACACCAGCTACATCCAGACTACCGCGACGCTCGGTCTCTTCCTCTCGCTCCTCGTCATCCTCGGGGTGCAATCGGTGCTCTCCGACGAGGCGTGGCGCGAGTGGGGTTGGCGCTTGCCGTTCCTCTTCTCGATCTTCCTCGTCGCCATCTCGCTCTTCATCCGCCTGCGCCTTCGCGAGTCGCCGCTCTTCACCTCGCTGAAGAGCTCCGGTGGGACCTCGTCGGCGCCGATCACCGAGAGCTTCGGCAGCTGGTCCAAGTGGCAGACGATCCTCACCGTGCTCTGGGGCGCGGCGGCGGGACAGGCCGTCGTCTGGTACTGCGGTCAGTTCTACGCGCTGGACTGGCTGCGCGGTCCGACACTGGGGCAGGTGCCATCAGACGACACGAGCTGGATCATGTTGGTGGCGCTGTTGCTGGCGACACCGTTCTTCATCGTCTTCGGTGCCCTTTCCGACCGCATCGGGCGCAAGCCAGTGATGATGGCCGGCAACCTGGCCGGCGCCGTGCTGACGATCCCGATCTTCATGCTGATGTGGGAGAACACGCCGGCCGGCGGGACCTACCGGCCGGTAATCCTGACGCTCTGCGTCTTTCTCCTCGTCCTCTTCGTGACGATGGTCTACGGTCCGATCGCCGCCTTCCTCGTCGAGTCGTTTCCGTCGCGGGTCCGCTACACCTCCGTCTCGCTGCCCTATCACATCGGCAACGGCTACTTCGGCGGGTTCCTACCGCTGATCTCCACCGTGGTGGTGGGACTGGCGGTAGCGAGTCCTGGGGACTGGCCGGTCGATTCGCAATTCGCCGGTCTCCTCTACCCGGTCGCCATCGCCGCGATCACCTTCGTCCTCGGGATGTGGCTGCTGCGTGAGACCCGGTTCAACCGGATCGACGACGACGAGCATGCCGCGGTCTCCCAACGGGCGTCCCCGGCGATCCTCTCGATCCTGATCGGACTGACGGTGGTCGTCCTTGTTCTTGCCGACCAGTACATCACGCCGGCGCTGAACCGGCCGAACTTCGACGTGCAGTGGTTCTTCCGCCTGCTGGCACTCGCGATCATCGTCGCGGTGGGGCTGTTCGTCCTCAGCCGGCGTGGTGTCGCCCAGGAGGTCGCGGGTCCGGCGGACTAGGATGGGCGCGGCCCTCACCCCAACCCCCTCTCCCCTGCGGGGGCGAGGGGGCATTGGCGTGCTTTGGCGTTCGGCGGGCGGGGTAGAATGCCGGGGCGGGCCGCTCGACGTGACCGCCCGCTGATGTGTGACCGCTGGGAATGTCCGCGATGGCTCGTGCCGGCAAAACCGATCGCTTCGCCATCCTGCGGAATCGGTCACTTACGATTCTGATGTTCGGTCACTTCACGGTCGATATGTACGCCGGTCTGCTGCCGGTGCTCTACCCCTTCCTGACCGACCGGTTCACCCTCGACCTGGCGACCGTCGGCCTCGTCTCGCTCGCCTACAGCGGTGTCGCCTCGATCTCGCAGCCGCTCTTCGGCTGGCTGGCCGACCGCTACGGCACGCGGCTGACAGGGCTGGCGCTGCTGTGGACCGGCCTCTCGTTCGCGACCATCGGCTTCGCCCCCAGCTTTCCCATCCTCCTGCTCCTCGCCGCCGCGGCCGGACTTGGCTCCGGGGCGTTCCACCCCTTTGGAGCACTCAACGCCAGCGCCGTGATCCCCGATGGGCAGCGCAACGTGGCCATGTCGGTCTACGTCACCGGCGGCACCGTCGGCGTCGCCGTCGGCCCGTTGATCGGCGCGCTCCTCTTCTCGCTGTTCGACGTACGAGGCACGGCGCTGATGGCACTGCCCGGCGCGGGGATCGCGGTCTGGATGCTCTTCGCCATGCGGTCGGTCGCCCTCCGGGGACGAAAGGCCGACGAGGCGAGAGACGGGGCGGCGACGCAACTGGCGCCGATCCCCTACGCCGCGCTCTCGATCGTCGTCGGGGTGATGATGCTGCGGATGTTGCCGATCTTCGGCATCCAGGCGTTCATTCCCACCTGGTACAAGCAGCTCGGCTACGGCGCCTCGTTCTATGGTCCGTTGGCCACCGTCGTCGTCCTCGCCAGCGCGGTCGGCTCCATCGGCGCCGGATCGTTGGCCGACCGGCTCGGTCGCCGCGCGATCATGCTCTGGACATTGGTCTTGAGCGTCCCGGCACTGCTGCTCTTCGCCCAGTATCCCGGTCCGCTCGCGTTTGTCACCGGCGCGCTGATGGGGCTCCTCGCCGCCTCGACCGGTCCGCTCTTGCTGGTGATGGCGCAGCAGTTGATGCGTGGCCGGGCCGGCGTCGCCTCTGGCCTGATCCTCGGCCTCGGTTTCGTCGCCGCCGCGATCGGTACGCCGGTCTTCGGCGCACTGGCCGACGCGGTCGGCATGCAGCAAGCGGTGCGGGCACAGGTCGTGGTGGTGCTGGCGACCATCGTCGTCGCCTGGTATCTGCCGACCGAGGCGCAGGTCGACCGTATCGCCGCCGCGGCTGCCGATCACACCGGAGAACGCCCAACTGGACGACCGGCAGCGGCGAAGGCGGTCCGCTGAGACCAGGCGTCAGCGGCCGGTGGTCCTGACATTGCGTCCCTGTTTCCGCGCGACCGTTCAGGAGTCTCAGCGGTGAGGCGGCGCGGCGCGGTGTGAAAGGAGATGGCACCCAATGTTCGACAAGATCAAGGAAACGGCCTCGGAATTGCTCGGCAATCAGGAGCCCGAGGACCTCGTCACAGACTACGTCCAGGGCGATCAGGCCACCGACATGGCCGCGAACTTCGGGCAGTACACGGAGCTCTTTCAGGGCATCGACTTCCCGGCGTCGAAAGAGGATTTGCTCGCACAGCTCCAGG
>JACDBO010000446.1 GCA_013694885.1 Chloroflexia bacterium
GTGCGTCGCACCGCGACCCTGTCCATCAGATCGAACAGGTGCTCCGGCGAGAGAGTCTGCGGATCCTGCGCCTGCGCCTGCTTGATGTAAGCCGCCATCGACGGGATCCCGATCGACGCGAACTGGGCGTCGTTACGAACGAAGTACGAGATCAGCGTTTGCAGGTCGAACAGACTGTTGTTCACGGGGGTTGCCGTCAACAACACAAGCTTTTTGCGGTACTCACCGCCGAGCAGCGTCTCGACCGCCTTCGACCTCTGCGCCGCCGGATTGCGGAGATTGTGCGCCTCGTCGATCACCACCAGCGCGTACTGATCGAGGTTTTGGACCTCCGGCTTCGTTCCGAGGCGCAGGTCGTCGTATGTCACCACCTGGACACGGTTCGAATACAGGCCGAACTGCCGCAGGAAGGGCACCCACGTCGTCTCCTTCAAGGCGGCCGGCACCACGACCAGCACCTGCTGGCGGTCCCGAACCGCCGCCTTGTGGATGATCTCGCCGGCCACGAACGTCTTGCCGAGGCCGACCTCGTCACACACCAGCACGCCACCGAGCTCCTCGAGGATGCGCACCGACCGAGCCACGCCATCGCGCTGAAACCCGGTCAGGTTCAGCCCGAGCGACACGGCGAAGTCGTCGTCCTGGTCGTCGAGCCCGTACAGCTCATAGAGCATGCGCAGGAACACGATCCACGGCTGGTGCGGCTTCCACCGGGCCTCGTAGACCGCCGCGAGGTCGAACGGCTCGGCCAGATCCCACAGCTCGTCGAACCAGTCGATGACCAGCTGGGTGTGGTGACCGGACGGGTAGCCGAGGTTGAGCTCCCGGTTCCTCATGAGCCCGGCGAAGGTCAGGTTTGACGATCCGGCGAGCACCGCCGGGTGCGTCGGATGCACGACGATGAACGCCTTGCCGTGGAGGAATTCTGTAGTGAGCCGCCGCACCTCGACGGTCGGGGCGTCGCCGTCGGCGCACCGCCGCAGCCATTCCACCAACCGACGGGCCGAGCGGTCCGCTTCGATGTTGAAGCCGGTCAGGTCTCGCTCGTCGACCAGGCCGGCGACGTGCTCCTCGAACGGCGATGGCCGGGCGATACGCCGCACCGGCGGGGTTTTGGGCTCCGCGCCGAGCAGGAGCCGCACCCGGGGGGCCCGCTCGACCTCGTCGGCGATCAGACCGAAGCCAGCGGGGTTCATGTAGGCCGTCGCCAAGGCGAGCTCCGGCGCGTGGGCCAGGTTCTCGCGGGAGCCGGCCAACAGTCGGTTCACCGCCTCCGCGACCGTCTCGCCGTCGGGCGGTCGGTTCGTGGCGAATACCGGAGGGAATAGCGACCGGTGGTCGGTCATGCGGTTGCCTCGATCGTGTCGAAGTAGCCGAGCACCTTCTTCAAGCGCGGCGCATAGTTCCAGCCACGGTGGAAAGTCTCGAAGACGTGTGCCACGTGATCGCGCTTGAGGCCGTAGAGGTGAGAGACAAGTGCGTCAAGCTCGGCGATCAGCTCCGGCTTCTCCGCGTCATCCACCGAGCCGACCGGCACTCCGACCGCTGACGCCCACTCGAAGTAGCGGCCGTCGACCGCGGCAAGACGACCGGCGATCTCGATGACTCGGAGTCGGCGTGGATCGCTCCGGTCCGGCGCGGGGACAGGCATCGACCCAAGCAGCTCAAAGGTGAGATGCAGCTCCACGATCCGCCGCGCGTACCAGTCGAACGGAATGCTCGACAGCACGCCGAGCACGAACGCTTCGTCGCTCTCGTCGGTGCCATTCCTCAGGAGGTAGGGCGCCGCGTGCATCACCGCCACTCGTGGCGGTAGCAACGCAGCGATGACCGTTCGCGAGTCAGTGGCGCGGGCGACATCGCGCACAGCAACCCGGGGCTTGCCTACCGGAAGGTCTGCCGCAACGTGGATTGACATGCCACTGAACGGCGACTTCGCCATGCTCGTCGTCCTGATCGTTTTCGCCAGCAGGTGATCGATGATCGATTCGCTCGCATACCCGTACGGCTCGCCATGGTCAGGGTTCCAGAGGTTGAAGGATACTCCGGTCAGGACTGGGATAGGTCCAGCCGGACGCTCGAGGTTCGTGTCGATCCGCGACCGGTCTTCGACCGGGCGAAGCTCGATGACAGGGCGGAACCCGCTGGTTCTGAACTCCGGTTGTTGCCGCATCCGCCGGAAGACGGTCGCAGAGATCGGATCGGGGATGAGTGGGAACATCGCCGTGCTGGTCCAGCTCAGGAACTCCGACAGGGGAACGACAGCGAGAGCGTCCCGGCCACGGTCAAACTCGGCCCGGCTGTGAAACGGACCGCACAGTGCGAGGGTGTCCGCATCCGAGGCACGGGCAATGACGCCGAACGCAATCGTGTACCGGCCATCGACACCGCCGAACACCCATTGGCCGGTGTTGGTCACGATGCAGACATCCGAGAACGTTCCGCTTCGCAGCACGTCGCGCCGCCAAGCTTCGGTCCCTGCGCCCGTGAGGGCTGCGCGAGGAAGGACGATCCCAATCCGACCCTCCGCGCGCACGAGCTGCCAGTTTCTCCATCCGAACGCCTTGTACAAGTCGATGTGGCCGGCCCCGATCCCAGGGAACGGCCCGGAGATCAAGACCTGCCGCATCGCCTCACTGGCCGCGACTTCGGACTCGTACTCCCCCCGAAGATCAGGGCGTTCGGCCTTGAGAGCCTCGATCCTGGCTGACCGCTCCGCCATTGGCATGCCACGCAACCCCGGAAAGCGCAGGCCCCCACCACTGATGCTCCTCCACCTTCAGTTTCTCCCACGGAGGGTTGCCGATGAGGACGTCGAAGCCCGGGCGGTCGCGGAGGAATACCTCCGGGAAGAGGTAGGGGAAGTGCGCAGGTTTCAGGTGGTTCACGGCCTCCTGGGCGGTGAGCTCGCCAGCGAGCGAGGCGATCTTGTCGGGCTCGCTGGCGGCCACAAGACCGTCGCGTCCGATCCGCTTGAGTACGGCCGCGTCGAAGAGGAGCTTGGCCGTCTCGGCCTCAGCCCGAGCGCGCTGCGCTGC
>JACDBO010000005.1 GCA_013694885.1 Chloroflexia bacterium
GCCACGCAGATCGGGCACGCCCTTGCCGCGCAAGCGGAATTGCTGGCCGGACTGGGTGCCCCCGGGAATGGTGAAGACGACGGCACCTTCGATAGTGTCGATCTCGATCTCGTCGCCGAGGACCGCCTGGGCGACGTTGACCCCGATTTCGCTCTGAATGGTGCGACCGGAGCGGGTGAAAAAGCGATGCGGTTTGACGCGCACCTTGACGTAGAGATTTCCCGGCGGGCCGCCACCGGGCGCGTGTTCACCCTGATTGGTGAGACGCAGAGCGGCAGAATCGTCGATGCCGGCCGGGATCGAGACGGAGATGGTGCGGTACTGGCGCATTCGTCCGCGTCCGTTGCAGACATGGCACGGGTCGGTGATGGTCACTCCTTCGCCGTGGCAGGTCGGGCATGGCCCGGCAGTCATGAACTGACCGAGGATGGTCTGCTGGACGCGGCGGACTTCGCCGGAGCCGCCACAGGTTGGACAGGGTGGAGGTGTCTGGCCATTCTCCATGCGAGAGCCGTGGCAGGCGTCGCACGTTTCGAGCCGGTCGATTTCGACATCCTTCTCGACCCCGAAGACGGCTTCTTCGAACGTCAACTCGACGGTAAGCTCCATGTCGGCGCCGCGTGGAGGGGCGGCCCGGCGACGTGAGCCGGAAGCGGCGCCGCCGAAAAAGTTCTCGAAGATGTCGCCGAAGGGAGAGCCGCCAAAGCCGAAGGGGTCACCGCCCATGTTCGCGCCATTAGCGGCGTGGCCGAAGCGATCGTAGGCGGCGCGGCGGTCGGCGTTGGAGAGGACCTCGTAGGCCTCGTTGATCTCCTTGAACCGTTCCTCGGCATGTGGCTCGCGGTTGACGTCCGGGTGGAGTTTGCGAGCCAGTCCGCGGTACGCACGTTTGATCTCGGCCTCGGTCGCCGTGCGGGAGACATCGAGGACTTCATAGTAGTCACGTTTCTCGGCCATGTGTTCCGTTTCGGGTTGTGAGGTGAAGATTGCCGGAAGCCGGAGCCGCAGCGGCTGAGACGCCATCGGCAGATGCGGCACTGTATCCCCAAGTATAGCCAACTCGCCCGTCTGACGGAGCAACAGTTCGTATACTTGATGCGTGAAAGGACGCGCCGTGCCTTTGCCGAGGGGTCTTGCCCGGATTATTCACGAATGGACATGTTGCGGGCATGGAAACGTCTCCTGTGCACGCAATGGCTACAGCGTACCGAGAGATTTCTCGCTGCGGCTCGAAATGACAGATGGGGGGCTGGCCGACACGCGGCCGGTGAGTAATGCGGGCTGGTTGACGTGTCGCATTCGTCCGCGGAGATGACCTTGTTCTTCCGACCGAAAAGCCGGGTCCGGAGGCCCGCGTCCGATGCCGCGCTGCGCGACCGGTTGCCACCTGGTCAGATCGTGGCGCGGCGGTGGCCGGTGCTGCACCAGGGCGAGGTGCCGACGTTCGATCCGGCGACGTGGGATTTTCAAGTCTACGGCCAGCTCGAACGCCCGCTGCGCCTGACGTGGCAAGAGGTGCAGGATCTGCCGCGGACGGTGATGACCGGCGATCTGCACTGCGTCACACGGTGGAGCACGCTCGACAATACGTGGGGCGGCGTGTTGCTGCGTGATGTGCTGGACCGGGCGGGGGTAGCGGACGATGCGGCGCACCTGCTGATCCACTGCGACGGTGGGTACACGACGAACCTGGCGATCGCGGCGATCGACGCGCGGGTGCTGCTGGCCACCGATCACGACGGGGCGCCGTTGACGCCGGAGCATGGGTTTCCATTGCGCATCGTGTTCCCCGACCGCTACGCATGGAAGAGCGCCAAATGGGTGCGTGGACTCGAGGTGCGAATCGAGGATGAACCGGGGTTTTGGGAGCGGTATGGCTACCACAATGAGGCGGACGTGTGGGAGGAGGAACGATTCGCGCCGGACGGTGACGCGCGCTAGAGGGGGCGGAGATCGATGACGGTGCCGGCGCGGCGACGCAGCGTGCGGTAGAGCCAGGGAGCGGCGAGCGAGATGTAGATGCGCGCGCCGAGGCCGTCGATGAGGGTTTGGGGGATTCCACTGGCGCCGAACCTGCCGCCCGCGAGCGCCCCGGCGAGAGCGGCCGAGGTGTCTGTGGCTCCGCCGCGGGCCACCATAGAAAAAACGGCGTCCTCGAAGTGGACCGCGCTCGCGGCGGCGGCGACGGCGGCGGCGATCAGGTCTGCGGCGTGGTCGCTGGTCGGCGGGACCGGCGAGGTGGTGGCGGCGAAGGCGGTCTTGAGCGCCGAATCCCGCGTGAAGGTGATGATCCGCGCTGTCCAGCCGCCAGGCGCGTCGCGCTCCAGCAGCGCGAGGCGCGTTGCCAGGGCGACGGCGGCGGCGAGTTCCGTCTGGCGGTGGCCGCCGTGGGAGAGGCGCGCGAGGAGGGCGGCGTCCTGGCGAATGGTTTCGGCGTCGAGAACGCCGATTGTGTGCATGAGGCCGGTCGGGACACCTCGCGGCAGGACAGTGACGTCGACCGCATCGCTGGCGGTGGGTGGCACGAGCCCGTCGTGTTCGGCAGCGAGCTCGATGCCGCGCAGCGTGTCCGGGGATAACCAGCGACGAGAGTCGGTGGAGGCGAGGAATCCGAGGCGGGCGCCGATGTTGGCCGGGTCGATCAGACCGTCGTTGGTGGTCAGGGATTCGACGATACAGAGGGCGGTCTCTGTCTCGTCGGTGATCTCGCCAGCCGCGACCTCGCTACCGTCTTCGAGGTGGAGCGGGAGATACTCTTCGATGCGACCGTGTCGCGATTCGATCTCGGCGGCAGACATGCCGGCGACGGGCATACCGAGGGCATCGCCGATCGCGAGACCAAGCAAGGCGCCCAGGAACTGTTCTTCTGTCGGTCGGTGGGTCGGCATCGGACCACGTCCTCTCTGGGTTCCATCCTACTGGCCACGCACGCTTCACCGCCACCCCTGCCTGGCGCCGACGCGTTGACGCTGACCGAAGGTCGCCATAGACTGCGGCCGCGACGGTCGGTCGTAGGCTAAAGAGAGGAATCGAGTTGAACGGGAACCAGCAGGACAGAAACCGGCGCGACATCGCCACACGAGCGGTTCACACCGGGGAGCGTGTGCCTCCCAGTGCGGCGCGACCGACCACAACCCCGATCTATCTGACCTCTTCGTTTTCGTACGAGACGACGGAACAACTGGACCGTGTCTTCGGGAACGAAGAGTCCGGTTATGTCTATAGTCGATATGGCAACCCGACGCTGCGGGTCTTGGAGCACGCGGTCGCGTCACTGGAGCAGACGGAGGATGCCGTCGCCTACCCGTCCGGTATGGCGGCGATCCACGCCGCGCTGGCGCTGGTGGTGTCGGCGGGGGATTCCGTGCTCGCCGCGCGCGATGTCTACGGTGCCACCTACGCGGTCCTGCGTGACTATTTCGCGCGGTTCGGTGTGCGCACGGAGTATGTCGACACACTGAACGTCGAGGCGGTTGCGGAGGCAGCCTCGCGTCTGCAACCGGCGGCGATCCTGGCGGAGACGATTTCCAATCCGCTCCTGCGGGTGACGGACCTGGCGGCGATCGGCGGCATCGCGCGTGAGTGCGGGGCGACGCTGATCGTCGACAACACGTTTGCCTCGCCGGTGCTGGTGAACCCCGCATTGCTGGGCGCCGATTTGGTCGTCCACTCGTCGACTAAATATCTGGCCGGACATGGTGACACGACGGGTGGGATCATCGCCTGCTCCGCCGAGAAGGCGACTGTGCTCCGGGAACAATCGAAATTGACTGGGGCGGTGGCTGGTCCCCTAGATGCCTGGTTGACACTCCGCGGGATCAAGACGCTGCCGTTGCGGATAGGTCGCCAGAGCGAGAGCGCGGGGTGTCTTGTCGACTGGCTCCAAGGTGACGCGCGCGTCGATCGGGTGCATCACCCATCGTTGCAGCCGAATCTGCCAACTGCGCAGTTCACTGACGTTGGTTACGGAGGGATGGTCTCGTTCGAGATTGCTGGTGGCGACCGGGATGTCGTCTTTCGCTTTCTGGACGCACTCGACCTGTGCGTGCCCGCGACGACGCTCGGAGATGTCTATTCGCTGATGCTCTATCCGGCCATCTCCTCGCACCGGGCGTTGACGGCGGAGCAGCGGTCGGAGATCGGGATCGGCGAGGCGTTGGTCCGCCTCTCCGTCGGGATCGAGGCGGTGGCGGATATCCGCGCCGACCTGGATCAGGCGCTAGGGCGGGCGCTTCGGTCGTGACGTGGGGGTACCAACGATGACGACCAGCGGCGAGTCGGATGTCGACAAGGTGCGGAGGTTGCGCGCTCAGCTTCCGGCGACAGCGGCGACGGGATATTTCAATGCGGGAACCAACGGACCGCTCCCGAAACCGGTCTACGACGTGATGGTGGCCGCCGCGGAGCGGGAGCTGACGGCGGGGCGCATCGTGCCCGGTGTGTACGAGGGGCATGCGCAGCGGAACGACCGCATTCGGGAGCTGCTGGCCGAGCTCTTCGGAGGCAAGCCCCACGAATTCGCGATCACCCGGAGCACTACCGAAGGGCTGAACATCGCGCTCAACGGGATCACCTGGCATCCTCGCGACGAGATCGTGACGACCACGCTTGAACATCCGGGGTTGATGGTCCCGCTGTCCGTGGTTGCACACGGGGCGGACGTCACCATCCGGGTTGCCGACATCGGCGACGGCAGCGGCGACGTGGTTGCGGAGGTCGAACGACTGATGTCGTCGCGCACCCGCCTGGTGGCGCTCTCCCACGTTCTCTGGTCATCGGGAGCGATTGCGCCGCTACGCGAGATCGCGGCGATGGCGGAGCGGTACGGAGCGATGGTCATCGTCGACGCAGCGCAATCGGCGGGCCAGGTACCGATCAACCTGGAGGAGAGTGGCGTCGCCGTCTACGCGATGGCGGGGCAGAAATGGCTGTGCGGGCCGGAGGGGACGGGCGCGCTCTACGTCCGAGAGAGCCGGTTCGCTGACATCGGGCCGACGCATGTCCGGTACGCTCAATCTGACGTCTCTGGCTACATCCTCCCCGCCCCCGGTGCGCGGCGCTATGAAATGGGTGAGGCGTACGCGCCGTCGATCCTCGGTATGGAGGCGACGCTGCTCTGGCTCCGCGATGAGGTCGGATTCGACTGGCTCTATCGTCGCATTGCGGCCCTGGCCGATCGCTTTCTGTATGGACTTTCCCAGACGCCGGGCGTCACGGTTCACTCCCCCAAAGGCAAGATCGGAGGGTTGGTGTGCTTTAACGTCGAGGGTTTGGCCCCGATAGACGTGGCGGCGGCGCTCTACGAGCGAGGGCAGACGATTCGATATGTCGCGTATCCGCCCGGCCCAGAGGTGGCCCGGGCCTCCGTTGGCTGGTGGAACACGGAAGAGGAGGTCGACGGGTTGGTCGCGGACATTGGCGCGCTGGAGCGTTCTGGGCCGACGCGAGCGCAACCAGCCGACGCCGAGTTGGTGGCAGGTTGATGGATTCATTCGACGACGAGGAAGGCGTGACCGTTTGGCCCGCGGGTCACCGCGCGGCGCTCTGCCTGGTCGCGATCGTCCTTGGACCGACCACGGCTGACTCGCCGGCTGACGAGCTTTTTTCCGCTGAACCATATGGGGCAACGGGGCTGGGTGCGCTCCTCGACCTGCTGGACGATCTCGACTTGAGCGCCACGATCGCGCCGGACGCGGCGGCCTTACATGCGTACGCACCGTTGCTGCGTCGCTGCCACGCAAG
>JACDBO010000021.1 GCA_013694885.1 Chloroflexia bacterium
GCGCCGCGCCGCCCCCGCGGCAGACAGGTACTGCGCCCGGCGAGGTGCGCGCCGGGGAGCGACCAAACACACGGCGCGGCGCGGCCGGCCCCGCTGTCCGCCAGACGGGTCCACCAGCCAAACGACCTATGGTCGCCGCGCGTGCGGATGGGGCGATCCGCCTCGGCTGTCCGATGCTGACTCGCACCCGGATGGACCTGGCTGTCTTCGGCAACAACCAGGCGCCACGCTGCGCGCTCGGCTGGGCCGTACACACGGAAGACGAGGTCGCCTACTGCCTGCTCACGGAAGACCTCACCCAATGCTGGCAAGCGCACCCGGAGCGTCTCCCCGCCCTGCGCGAAGAGCTCGAATCCGAAGCTCCCGCCGCCGACTGACGACCTCCGATCCACCATTGCCTCCGGCGACCGAACTCGTGACCTGACCCAGGTCACGAGTTCGGCGCATCGTGGCGTTGCATGCCTTAGCAGCACACCACCGCGACTGATTGCCAAGAGCCAAACACATTGATCAGGTTCGGAGAAAGAAGAAAACTTGCCTGGACAGCCCCGCCCCTGTCATTTCGAGCCGCGGCGAGAAACCTCTCGTTCCGCAAGACTCATATTCGCTGAACGACAGCTCCTCGTCCCACGAGCAAGCACGCGTGCCGAGGGGAGTTTCCCCAATGGCGTTTTGCCGGTATACTCGCGCCGATTCCAGCCGGGGCGTTGGGGCGAACCGCCCGGCGCCCGCCGCTTCATCGACAACGAACGACGTGTCTGGCGACCAATCGATCGAAAGGGAAACAACGATGACCGAGCAGCCGCGAGGCGCCACGATCGAGGCGCTCTACGCTGAGGACCGGACGTTTCCAGCGCCGCCGGAGTTCGCCGCTCAGGCCAACGTCGCTGACCGGTCGGTGTATGAGCAAGCCGAGGCCGATCCAGAGGCATTCTGGGCCGAGCAAGCTCGCCAGCTCAGTTGGTTCAAGCCGTGGGACACGGTCCTCGAGTGGGAACAGCCGTTCGCCAAATGGTTCGTGGGTGGGCAGCTCAACGCGTCCGTCAACTGCCTCGACCGCCACGTCGACGCCGGGCACGGTGATCGCGTCGCCTTCTACTGGGAAGGCGAACCAGGCGATACCAAGGCATTGACCTATGCCGAACTGCTCCGCGAGGTCGCCAAATGCGCCAACGCGCTGAAAGAACTCGGCGTGCGCCGCGGTGACCGCGTCGCCATCTACATGCCGATGGTTCTCGAGCTGCCGACCGCCATGCTCGCCTGTGCCCGCATCGGCGCCGCGCACAACGTCGTCTTCGGTGGTTTCTCCTCCGATGCGCTCCGCGACCGCATCAACGACTCGGATGCCAAGGTCGTCATTACCGCCGACGGTGGTTACCGGCGAGGCGCCCCCTCGGGTCTCAAACCCAACGTCGACGCCGCCGTCGCGGAGACGCCGAGTATCGAGAAGGTGCTCGTCGCCCGCCGTACTGGCCAGGATGTCGAGATGCAGGAAGGGCGCGATGTCTGGTGGCACGACATCGTCGATCGGCAGGACGAGACGTGCGAACCGGAACGGATGGAGAGCGAGGACCTGCTCTACATCATGTATACCTCCGGCACCACCGCCAAACCCAAGGGCATCGTCCACACCACCGGCGGCTACCTGACCGGTTGCGCCTACACCCACCGGGCCGTTTTTGACATAAAACCGGATGACGACATTTACTGGTGCGCGGCCGACATCGGCTGGGTCACCGGCCACTCCTATATCGTCTATGGCCCGCTTGCCAACGGGGCGACCAGCGTCATGTACGAGGGCGTTCCCACCCACCCGGCACCGGATCGCTGGTGGGAGATGATCGAGCGCTACAAGGTCTCGATCCTCTACACCGCGCCGACCACCATCCGCGCCCACATGAAGGAGGGGCACCAGCACGCCGAGAAGCATGACCTCTCGTCGCTTCGGCTGCTCGGCTCCGTCGGCGAGCCGATCAACCCCGAAGCCTGGATCTGGTACCAGAAGCACGTCGGCGGCGACCGCTGCCCGGTGGTCGACACCTGGTGGCAGACGGAGACCGGCTCGATCCTGATCTCACCGCTGCCCGGCATCACGACGACGAAACCGGGCTCCGCGACCTTCCCGCTCCCCGGCATCAGCGCGGACATCGTCGATAACGACGGCAACTCAGTGCCGAACGGCCAGGGTGGCTATCTCGTCTTGCGCCGGCCGTGGCCCTCGATGCTGCGCGGCATCTACGGCGACCCCGACCGCTACATCCAGACCTATTGGAGCAAGTTCGAAGGGCTCTACTTCCCCGGCGACGGCGCTAAGCGCGACGAAGAGGGGTACTTCTGGCTGATGGGTCGCGTCGACGACGTGATGAACATCTCTGGCCATCGCCTGAGCACAACCGAGATCGAGAGCGCCCTGGTCTCCCACGATCTCGTCGCCGAGGCGGCGGTCGTCGGTCAGCCCGACCCGCTGACCGGGGAAGCGATCTTCGCGTTCGTGATTCTTAAGAGCCGCGCCAACCCGGACGCTGATTTCGGCAACGCGCTTCGCGACCACGTCGCAAAAAAGATCGGCCCGATCGCCAAACCGAAGCGCCTGATGTTCACCCCGGACCTCCCGAAGACCCGCTCCGGCAAGATCATGCGACGCCTGCTGCGCGACATCGCCTCCGGTCAAGCACTCGGTGACACGACGACGCTCGCCGATCAAGGAGTCGTCGAACAAATACGTGACGCGAGTCAGTCCGGTAAAGAGGAAGATTAGGCAACCGGTCACCTAGCCCGCGTCGGAGTGGCTGGCTCCGCACGCCATCTTCACCATCGCCGTTTGCACCCTGGGACTCGAGAAGGCCTCGCGGTCGGGTCGACCGCGGGGCCCTCTCATCCGCGTCAGCGTTGCGGTTATACGGAATCCGGGTGATTGCTTGAGCACTGTTCCATAGTCGTCATTCTGACGAAGGAAGAATCCCCGCCCGAAGCGCTCGCCAGCAAAGCTGGCGCTCCAGCGCGGTTCACCTCGTTCGCGACCACATCATAGCCTTGAGGCATGCGCTGCGGCTCATCGGCTTCGCCGGCGACGCAGCTGCCGGGATGCTTCGCTGCGACTCCGTATGACGGTGCGGGATGGGAGCAGCATCGGACACTGTTGCTGTGACGATCCACTGAGCTGAGCGATGGAGCGCCGGCTTCGCCGTCGAGCGCTTCGCGCGGGGATTCTTCCTTCGTCAGAATGACGGGAGTACGTATTCGTGGATGGCGACGATAGGCGAGGTTTACTCGCAGCTTGACCGATGCGACGGGCACACGCCATGGGCTCGTCTCCGGCGAGGCGTTCTGGATGGAAGGCTTCCCCGCCTACAAGAAGAAGTGGATGAACGCGGCGATGCCGCCACCGACGACGATGATAAATCCCGTCGTCAGCGCGAGACCCATGAACGACTCAAACTCGAAGCCGAGGCTGTAAACCCCCGTCAGCTCCTTGATCTTGTTCAACACGTTCGTGTCCTTTCTCCGGTCGTCGAGCCGTTGAATATCGCGCAGTCAGCGGCGCATCCCAGTGGAAAACTGGTGAGGAAGGTTCCTGCGGTCATCATACTCCCGGAGTCGCTGGCATGCATCCGATACGTGGGCTGCCGTGAGGACTCGCGTCACTCGCGGTGGCTGTCGACACCCTCATCGCTGGTGGAGGGGAGCGCGCGCATCGCCGGGAAGAGGATCACATCGCGCAAGGTCGGCTGGCCGGCCAGGAGCATCACCAGGCGGTCGATGCCGATGCCCACTCCACCGGTCGGCGGCATCCCGTACATCAGTGCGGTAATGAAGTCGGCGTCGATCGGCATAGCCTCGTCGTCGCCGGCGTCGCGGTCGCGCTGCTGTTCTTGAAAGCGGGCGAGTTGGTCGATCGGGTCGTTCAGCTCAGTGAATGAGTTACCCAACTCGACTCCGCCGACGAACGGCTGAAACCGCTCGACGTGGGTTGGGTCGTCCGCTTTTCGCTTCGCCAGCGGCGAGAGCGCCACCGGGTAATCGATCAAGAGCGTCGGCTCGATCAACCTGGGCCGCACGAACTGCTTGAGCAGCTCGTCGACGATCCGCGGCCAGACGGTGTCGGCCTCAATGTCGGCACCGGCCGCCCGCGCGGCCGCCAGCAGCGATGGCTGGTCGGGGTGGGCGACATAGTCGACTCGACTCAGGTCGCGGATCGCGTCGCGCATCGAGCGGCGGGTCCACGGCGGGGTGACATCGACCGTGCGGTCGCCAACCTCGATGGTCGAGCATCCGAGCACGTCCCGGGTGACCTCGGCGATCATCGCCTCGACCAGCTCCATCATTCCCTGATAGTCGCTGTAGGCCTCGTAGAACTCGAGCATCGTGAACTCAGGCGAGTGGTTGCGGTCGATGCCCTCGTTGCGGAAGTCCTTGCAGATCTCATAGACGCGCTCGAATCCGCCGACCAGCAGGCGTTTGAGATAGAGCTCATCCGCGATGCGCAGGTAAAACGTCTGGTTCAGCGCGTTGTGATGCGTGGTGAACGGGCGCGCCGCCGCGCCGCCGTAGAGCGGTTGCAGCGTCGGCGTCTCGACTTCGATGTACCCGCGTGCGTCGAGGAAACGGCGCGTCGCGGTAATCGTCCGTGCCCGCATCTCGAAGACGCGCCGGACCTCGGGGTTGGCCATCAAGTCGACATAGCGCTGACGGTACCGGATTTCGACATCCTGTAGCCCGTGCCACTTCTCCGGCGGCGCGTTCAGCGCCTTGGAGAGCATCCTGATCTCGGCGACGCGCAGCGAGATTTCGCCCGTCCGCGTGCGGAAAAGTTGTCCGCTGGCTTGCACGAAGTCGCCGAGGTCGTAGAGCTTGAGGAGATCGGCGTATTCATCGGCGCCGAGTTCGTCTTTCCGGGCGTAGAGCTGGAGGCGGCCCGCGCCATCCTCGACGTGCGCGAACACGGTCTTGCCCATATGCCGGAACCCGACGATGCGGCCCACGACGACGATCGGCGGCTCGGGATCATCCGCCCCATCGGCCACCGCCTCTCGCGTCTCGAAGGCCCGGATTGCCTCCAACGTCGTGTGCGTCCGCTCGGAGCGCAAGGCATACGGCTCTACTCCGCTCGCGCGGAAAGCCTCTACTTTCTCCCGCCGAATCGCCTGCAACTCACTCAGATCCATAGAGGTGCTGGTTGACTCCTGGTTGGGTGAGATTCGTCGTCGACGAACTCCTCACGCTCGCGGCACGCGAAGAGCCGAGGGCCGAGTACATTCTCGGCCCTCGGCCCTCGATCCTCGGCACTTCGTCAGCGAACAGAGATCACGGTAAACGCGAGTTCGCCGCCCGGTGTGCGAACACTGGCCGAGTCGCCGACCCGGCTGCCGAGCAGGGCGTGGCCAACCGGTGAATCCGTGGAGATCCGTCCATCCACCGGATAGGCTTCCTCCGGGCTGACCAGAACCCAGCTCTCCTCCTCGCTGTCGTCCCACCGGACGGTGACGCTGGAGCCGAGCCCGATCGTGCCGTCGCTCGACCCACCGGCGATCACGGTGGCGTGTTCGAGCGTCAGTTCGAGCTCGCGGATCCTCGCCTCCGTGTGCACTCGTTCTTCCTTGAGGTCTTCGTATTCGCTGTTGTCCGACACATCGCCGTGCTCGGACGCCTCGTGGATGCGCCGTGAGAGATCGAAGAGTTTGACATCTTGAAGGTGCGTCAGCTCCTCTTCGAGCCGGGTCTTCCCCTCCGCCGTGAGTTGGATCGTACGAGCGGTCGCCATGCCTCTTTCCTTTCCTGACCCGGCACCATCGCCGTGGCCATTTTGCCTGGAGCCACAAGACCTGGGAACGCAGGAAGCGCACCACCGAATGGAGAGATCGCCCGCTGTTTTCGCGCGGCCCAACGGTGACGAATCCTGGCGGCGCGGACACGAACGACCACCATCGCACGGACAAACGTCCCAGCGTTGGCAAGATCAGCAGGTAGCGAATCAGATAAACCGGGGTCGGTTCGACCCCGGCTCCCAATGATAGTGAGTATAGACAGCCGCGTGTGAGATGTAAACGGGACGAAACCGTCGCCGTGCCTGTCGACCGCGATCCCTGTTCGACCGGCGAAAACGCCTATCTGATCAGGTGAAGACAACCCGAAGGTGGGGAGCCAAATCGGCTCCCCACCTCGCCACCAGGCGCTCAATTCCGTGTTGGTGTTGGTGCTAGTTCGTCGTGCTTTTCCAGGCGCTGTCGATGAACGACCGACAACCCTCGACGATGGAGGCATCCACGGCCGGAACATCGTCGTTGGCCTTGAGCTCCGTGACCACCGCGAGCGGCATCAACCGGTTGATGTCCTGGACCAGACCCGCGTACGTCTTGAGTCCTTCGCCGGCGAACTGCTGTGCCGCTCCATCACCGACCGCCATCGCCGTCGTGTGAAGCATCGTGTAGCTGATCGCCGCCAGGTTGTAGGCCGTGTAATCGTCCCGCAACGCCTTCGAGATCGAGTCCTCACGAACCTTGTCGATGATCCCGGCCGCCTTGCCGAGTAGGTTGGAGCCAGCCTTGATCACCGGGTTGCCCGCAGTCGAGCCGAGTTGCTTCTGAAAACCCTCCGCTCTTTATTTTAAAAAAAAAAACAACTCGTGGAATCGTTGGATCGTTGACGTAATCTCGGCGTTGTCAGACGACAACTTGAGCTGACGGTCCATCGCCTCTTCGATGTGCGACTCCAGCGCCACGATATCGCCGACCCAATCGGCAAGAATCCTCTGCGTCTTCTCGTTCGTTTGCGTGGTCATCGTTGCCATTATTCACCCTCTCGTATACGTACATTCACAGGCGATCTCGATAGTGAGACCGTCTCTACCAATCCGTACACGCAGTGATCGTGCCACGACGGAGGTTTTTGCCTGGCAGGCGTAACCAGCGTCACATTGATGGTCGCCCCGTTCCCCTCCGCGCCGCGTTCGTTTCAGGCTGGTCAGGGAAGGCGTCGCGTTCGGGATGGCCGTAGTGAACGCGACGGGCGACCCGCGCGGTGATGACCCCGGTACCCGGCGCGAAGAGGTAGACGATGCCAAAAACCCCGACCGTCACCAGCACGACGCTGGCGCCGGACGCCACCCCCCGGTAAAAGGAGACGTAGAGCCCGGCCACACCGCAGACCGCGCCGATCAACGCCGACAGCACCACCATCGTCCGCAGGCGCTCGGTCAGCAAGCGCGCCGTCGCCGCCGGGGTGACCAGCATGGCGAGGACCAGGACATTGCCGACCGTTTGCAGCGAAACCACGATCGCCAGGGCCAGCAGGACCAGGAAGAGCTGGTCGAACAACCAGACGTTGATGCCGTTCGCCTGCGCCAGTGTGCGGTCGAACGCGACGACGACGAGTTCCCGCCGAAACCAGAGGATGGTCAGCAGCACCACCGCGCCGATCCCCGCGGTCATCGCCAGATCTTGCCTGGTGACGCCGAGGATCGAACCGAGCAGGAACGCGGTCAGATCCCGCGTGTAGGAACGTTCTGACGACAGCAACGCGACGCCGAATGCGAAGCCCCCCGCGAAGAGGATACCGATCGCCGTGTCGTTGCTCACCCGGCCGCTCTGACTGATCGCGCCGACGCCGAAGGCGACGACGATCGCCGCCACCAGTGCCCCAATGAGCACGCTGCCGCCAAGCAGATGAGCGATCACGATACCCGGAAAAACGGCGTGGGCGAGGGCGTCACCGAAAAACGCCAACCCTCGCAGCGTCACGAAGACACCGGCAACGCCGCTGATCACCCCGACGAGGATGATCGCTCCGAACGCATGCTGCATGAAGGCGTGTTGCCATGGTTCGACCAGCCAGCTCACACCGACCCGCTCCCGGGAGCGCCCACGAACACCACCGCGCCGCCGAACGCCTCGCGCAGCCGACGCTCATCGAGCATCGCCCCCACCGGCCCATCGCCGACCAAGGTGCGGTTGATCAGCACGACGCGGCTGGCGGAGGCGGCGGCCTGGGCGAGGTCGTGCGTGGCGTAGACGATCGTGGTGCCCGTTGCCCGAAGCTCGCGGAAGAGCTCGGCAATAATCGCTTGTGTCGGTGCGTCGACCCCGGTGAACGGCTCGTCCAACAACAGTACGCGCCCCGCGTCGAGCAGCGCGCGAGCGAGGACGACGCGCTGCTGCTGACCGCCGGAGAGCGCGCCGATCTGGATTTCGGCAAACCGGCGCATCCCGAGCCGGTCCAGCGCATCAAGCGCCCGATCCTTCGCGCGCCGCGAGAATGGACGCCACCGCGGCGCGCCCACCGAGCGTCCCATCAGCACGGTGTCGAGCACGGAGACCGGAAACGTCCAGTCCGCGCCAGCTCGTTGCGGTACGTAGGTCACCGCCGGGTGCGGGCCGCGCAGCGGTTGCCCGGCATAGGCAACGGAACCGTGCGAGGGCGGCAGCATCCCGGCCAGTACCTTGAGCAACGTGCTCTTGCCAGCCCCATTCGGCCCCACGAGACTCACCGCTTCGCCCGCGCCGATCGCCAGGGTCACGTCAGAGAGTGCGGGCCGGTCTCCATAGTGAACCGAGAGATGCTCGGCGACGAGGAGCGACAACCTGCCGCGATCTGTTTGAGCTACTTCTTGGTCTTGGGTGGCGATGTCGGTCATGGCCTCGTGGGAATGGCACAGGGGAACTGGCGCGGTCGTGGGCGCAGCCTAGCACTTTCTGAGACTTAGTGTCAAAAACGAGGATCATCTGCGGAGTGTCCAGCAACCTGACAGGTTGGGCAGATACCGAACACCTCCAGCAGGTGATCGTGGATCGCGAAATCGGTGTCTCGTGTCAACTCGCCGACGAGCTGGTCCACCGGGCACCGCGTGAATTCCACCGCCGCTCCGCACTCCGAGCAGACGAGGTGATGCCGGTGACCGGGCACACCAAGCAGGTAGGCCGGTCGCCCGTCGGCCTGGATCAGCCGGGTTAGCGCGTCGACCGCCGCCAGTATCTCCAGCGTGCGGTAGACGGTCGCCCGCCCAATTGTGGCCCGACTTGCGGCGAGCTCACCGACCAACTGTTCGGCCGTGAATGGCCGTTCGTGCCGTAGCATCGCCTCCACCACCGCCGCGCGGGGAGCAGTCAGTCGATACCCATGCTGCGTCAGCACCGCCTCGACCTGTCGCGGGTCGACCGGTCTTGACGCGAGATGCGGCGGTTGGGAATGGCTGGCGGCGGGAATCACGGCGGACATTCGTATCAGTGGCCTCCTGATCTGGGACCTCGTCGCAAAAGCCTAGCACACGGCGCACCGAACACCCCGGCCGAAAAACCGCGTACCATACTGAGCGCGGAAAACGCATGGAACGCTCGTTCAGCGCATCTTCGCGGAGATATCCTCGATGCGAAACCGGAAACTCAACCCCTTCCCAAGACGTGCCGCGCTGGTGGTGCTGCTCCTGGCGCTCGCCCTGCTGGCGGCTCTGCCGGCGGCGGCCCAGTCGGATCGTGATGCCCGTTGGCAGCGCTACGATGTCGCCCTCGACCTCCGCGCCGATGGCACATTCCATGTCACCGAGACACAGACCGTCGCCTTCGAGGGTCGATTCCGCGCCGGATTCGCGATCATCCCACTCGACCGCGTCGATAGCCTGGGCAACGTGGTCATCGCGGAGCAATCCGACGGCACGACGACGACCTTCGAGTTCGTCCCACCCGCTGACTTCGACGAGGAACCAGGCACCTACACGTATCGGCAGGCCGGCGGTTCGCTCGAGATCGACTACGGGTTCGAGCCGACATCCGGCCGCGAAACGCGAACCTTCATCCTCGACTACGACGTCGCCGGTGGTGTCCGCGTCTACCCCGATCAGGAGCCGCCCAACCAGCAGATCTGGTGGACCGCGATCGCCTCCGACGTCACGGAGATCGCGCCCGTCGAGGCGTCGTCCGTCACCCTGACCCTGCCCGAGACGGTCGATCCAGCGCAGGTCGTTGTCAGTCCCGATGGCGCCGAGTCCGACGGGACGACCTGGACGTGGCAACGTGGCAACCTCGATGCGGGCGACGACTTCGAGGTCCGCCTTCAGTTCCCCCCGATCACCGCGGCCACCGTACCCCAATGGCAAGCCGACGACGACGCCGAGCGGCAGTCCGAGGATGAGCGCGAGGAGCGCGCCGCCGTCGCGGGGGTCGTCTTTCTGGGCGCCGGGTTGCTCGGACTCGTTGGCGGCACCGTGGCCCTCTTCGGACTCTGGTACGCGCGCGGTCGCGACCCGCAGGTCGGGGCGATCGCCGAGTTCCTTCCGCAACCACCGGACGACCTCGGCCCAGGCGCCGCCGGCACGCTGGTCGATGAGACCACCCACCCAAAGGACGTGATCGCCACCGCTCTCGACCTCGCCCACCGCGGTGTGCTTCGCCTGGCGGAAGAAGAAGGGACCACGAAGTTCGCCTTCGGTGCCCACCACGACTTCACCTTCACGCTGCTCAAATCAGATGCCGACCTACGCCCCCACGAGCGCCATTTGCTGACCTCGCTCTTCGGGAAGAAGTACAACGAGGGTGCATCGACGAAGCTCAGCTCTGTGCAGCAGCTCTTCCGTGAGAGTGCCGAGGAGATCCACAACGGGTTCTATGAGGAATTGGTCGCGCATGACTACTTCACCGAATCTCCCTTGCGGACCCGCAAGCGGTGGCGGCGCCTCAGCAAGATCGGCAGCATCGCCATCTTCGTCGTCGGATTCATCCTCATCGGATCGTTGAGCACACTCACCGGCTGGGTGTGGTTCCCCGTCATCGTCGGGGTTGTCTTGCTGGTCACCGCCGGCCAGATCGCGCCGCACTTGCCGAAGAAGACGCGGGCCGGCGCCGAAGCGGCGGCCAAGTGGCGCGCCTTCAAGATCTACCTCGACGACATCGAGAAGTACGAGCAGATCGCCGAATCCAAGCAGATCTTCGACCGCTACCTCCCGTTCGCCGTCGCCTTCGGCATCGAGAAGTCGTGGGTCGCCAAGTTTGCGGCCGTGCGGACGCCCACGCCGGAGTGGTTCGGCGGTGGCTGGGTCGGTTCCGAAGGCTGGGACCAACCCTACGGACGGAGCCGGCGGCGGCGTCGCTATGGCGGCGGCGGCTGGTCCACCGGCTGGGGAACGGGTACGGGCACTTTCGGCGGTGGCTCGTTCGGCGGTTCCGGGAGCGGCGGAGGCGTCGATGTGGACATCCCCGACCTCCAGGACGTCAGCGATACTGCCGGCCGTAGTCTTCAGAGCAGCAGCGATAGCCTCTTTGACATGCTCAACACCGCCGGCAAGGTCTTCGGCGGCTTCTCCTCTGGCGGGTCGTCCCGCCGTGGCGGCTGGAGCGGTGGTGGAGGTTTCAGTGGCGGCGGCCGTTCAGGCGGCGGCGGCGGAGGCGGCAGCCGTGGCTTCCGCTAGAGCGAATTGTGGTGATCGTGGCCGTTGCGTCCTCAGCCTCGAAGAGGCTTCCTTGTTGAGCGCGGGTCTTCAGGCCCGCGCCGCGATGGGGCCGGTCACGATTTCCGCATACCGCGGTCGACGTGCTCTGTCGTGAACCCCGTCGAGGCGCTGTTTCGCGTCATCTTCATCGGTGCCATGCTGCTGCTCTTCACCGGCGGCGGTGTCGGTCTGCTCGTGCTCTGGTACATGCGGGGCCGAGACCCCCGCGTCGGAATCGTCGCCGAGTTCCTGCCCAACCCGCCCGACGACCTGCCACCAGGCGCGGCCGGAACCCTGCTCGATGAGCACGCCGATCACCACGATGTCGTCGCCACCTTGCTGGGGCTGGCGCGACATGGTGCCGTCGACATCGTCCAGATCGTGCCGGACGCGCGGGGCCAAAAGCGACCGCACCGCCACCCGCCCGACGATTACGAGCTGACGCTGCGTGATCCGACCCGCTGCGAGTCCGCGCTCGAAGCCGAGTTGCTGCGGATCATCTTCGGTCCGCGTCCGGTCTCGGACCAATCCGTCCGGCTCAGCGAGATCCGACCGGCCTTCGCCGCCGCCGAATCCGACGTCCGGGAGTTGCTCTACGATGAGCTGGTCGAGCGCGGCTACTTCGTCAGATCGCCGGAGATCACCCGGCTGCGGTGGCGCCGGGTCGCCTGGGTCGGTCTGGTGCTGTCGATACTGACCGGCGTCGTACTCGCCTTCGTGCTCGATCCATACGCCCTCTTGCCCACCGTCGCCGCCGCCGTGATGTGGGGCGCGATGATCCCTCTCAGCCGGGCGCTGCCCCGCAAGACCCCAGCCGGAGCCGAGGCGGCCGCGAAATGGCGGGCGTTCCGGCGCTACCTGGCGGAGATCGAACGCTACGAGAATGTCGCCCAATCGCGCGAGCTCTTCGAGCGCTATCTCTCCTACGCCGTCGCCTTCGCCCTGGCGCGGGAGTGGGTCGGCATCTTTGCCGCCGCCGGCGCCGCCCAACCACCCTGGTACCGGCAACTTGACGGCGGGGATGTGCTGATCCCTGGCGATGTCGGCGGTCTCGGCGACATCGGTGACGTCATCGCCATGGGTCGCGCCTTCGAACTTGCCGGCCACCTCGGTCGCGACACCCCCGATCTCCCCGGCATCGGCGTCCCAGATGTGGGCTCGTTCGACCCACAGGCGGTCACCGACACGCTCGGCGGTTCCCTGCAGGGCGTCAGCGATGGCTTCGGTGGCCTCCTCGATGCCGCCGGTTCGGTCTTTGACGCCATCGACTTCGACGTGTCCTGATGTGTGACACCGGCGCAGCGCCACGCCGCCTCGATCTCCTCGGCTTGCCCCTCGATCACCGATCGGCGACCGAGGTGGATACCTGGCTCGAATCCGCGCTCGGCGAGCCGTGGGATAGCCACTGCCGCCATCTCGTGACCCTCAACCCGGAATACGTGATCGCCGCCCGCGCCGACCCGGCGTTCGGCGATGTGATCCGTGCCGCCGACCTCGTCGTCGCCGACGGCATCGGCATCGTCCTCGCCGTTCGCCTCATCCACAAGGTCCACGTGCCGCGGATCACGGGAGTCGAACTCACGGGGCGTCTGGTTGACCTCGGCGCCGGGTTCGGTGCCCCGGCATTCCTGCTCGGTGGTGGACCGGGTGTTGCCGACCGCGCCGCCATCCGGCTCGTCCAGCACAAGCCGGGTCGACATGTCGCCGGGGCGTGGGATGGTGGGACATCGGCACGAGCGGACGATATCGAATCACTCGGCCGCATCGGGAAGAGCGGCGCGCGGATCGTCCTCGTTGCCTATGGCGCCGCCGGTCAAGTCGGCTGGATCGCCCGCAATCAGGAGGAACTTGCGAGGTCTGGTGTCCGGTTGGCAATCGGGGTCGGCGGCGCGTTCGACTTCCTCTCCGGCACCGTGCCTCGCGCCCCGCGCCCCATTCGGCGCCTCGGCCTGGAATGGCTCTACCGCCTCGTCCGCGAGCCCTGGCGCTGGCGCCGGCAACTCGCCCTCCCCCGCTTCGCCGCCCTCGTCCTCATCACCGCCGCCCGCCGCGGACAGCCGCGCCCGTAGCGCCGACCTCGTTTCGCGTATCCTAAAGCAAAGCGAACCGCGGTGAGCAGCCCTCCGCACCTGTCATTTCGAGCCGAAGCGAGAAATCTCTCGTTCGAGGGGAAAGGGCATCGTGAAAATACGCCCCGCGCGTAAATTGAACAAGAACAAGCGCGCCAGCCAGCACGCGCCGCCTGAACGCCGATCGCCTTTGAGCGAGGCGCTCCGGGAAGGAATTACAGAGTCCAGATGACGGCTTTCGATAACCAATTCACCGCGACCAGCGCCGGGCAGGTGCCCTGCACCTACCACCCCAAGGTTCAGACCGGCCTGCGTTGCTCCCGCTGCGGCAAACCGATCTGCCCGCAATGTGCCGTGCGCACCCCGGTTGGCCTCCGCTGCCCCGACTGCGCCGGCGTGCGCGGCCTGCCCACCTACCGCACCGACCCCTCCGTGCTGCTCCGCGCGATCGGCGCTGGTCTTCTCGTCGCCCTCGGCACGGCCGTTCTCTGGCGGTTCCTGCCGGGCTGGGGCTTCTACCTCTCGCTGCTGCTCGGCTTCGGCGTGGTCGAGACCATGTCGTATCTCGCCAAACACAAGCGCGGTCCCGATCTCAAGTTCGCGTCATTGGCGGTCATCGCGCTGGGTCTCCTCCTGAGCCGCGTGCTGCTCGCCCAGCGCTTCGGCGTCTCCCTGGCCGATGTGAACGCATTGAGCGACGCGGTCTTCACACCGGCCGTCTTCGAGACGTACGGCGGTCCCGTGGCGGCGACGGACCTGCTCCGGCTGCGGCTCATCCCCGATATCGTCTACGCCGTGCTGCCGTTCGTCATCGCCTGGTTCCGCTTCCGCTGATGGCGGTGCCCGGAGGGCCGCCTTCCGTCGTTGAAGGGCGCGTCGCAGCCGGCGGCGGCGGGATCGCCCTGGCGGCCCTAGTGCTGATGCTCGGCAATGTGTTGAGCCGGCTCCTCGGCCTCTTCCGAGAGCAACTCGCGGCCGGACTCTTCGGCACCGGGGACGCCATCGCCGCCTTCACCATCGCCGACAACCTCCAGACGCTCCTCTTCGACCTGATGGCCAGCGGCGCCCTCCAGGCCGCCTTGATCCCGGTGCTGGCCGGCTGGGCCGCGCCCGACCTCGCCACGCGCACCGAGTTGCGGCATATCAGCGGGGCATTGCTCACACTGGTCCTGCTCCTCGTCGGCAGCTTCGCTCTGCTCGGCGTTGTCTTTGCGCCCTGGGTCGTGCGCGGCATGATCTGGTTCTCGCGGTCTCCGAACGCGCGCGGCACGGACGCGTTCGATCTCACTGTCGACCTGGTGCGGATCGTCCTGCCGGCGGCGGCGCTGCTGAGTGCCGCCGTCGTGCTGCAAGCGACCCTCTACGCCCTCGGCAGGATCGCCGCGCCGGCCCTCTCGACAGCCCTCCGCAACCTCGCTATCGTCGTCGCCGCGCTGCTGCTGGCCGGCACGCTCGGCGTGCGCAGCATGGCCTGGGGCACGGTCGTCGGCGCCGGCCTGATCGTGCTCGTCCAACTCTGGCCGCTCCGCCGCGCCGGCGCTCTACCGCGTCTGAATCTGCGCTTCCGTCACCCCGCCATCCTGCGGATGCTGGCGCTCTACTTACCCGTATTCCTGGGGTTACTGGTTAGTTCACTCGCCGTCGTCGTCGACCGGGGGCTGGCCTGGGGTGCCGGCGAGCAGGCGGTCGGCGCCATGCGCTACGCCACGACCCTCGTCCAGCTCGTGCTCGGACTCGTCGCCGCCGCTATCTCCCTGGCAGCCCTACCCACCCTCTCCCGTCACTTCAGCGCCGGCGACGAGGCGGCCTACCGGACGACGCTCGGCCGCGCTCTGGCGCTGGTCACCTTCCTCATCTTTCCCGCCATCTTCGGTCTCGCCGCCCTCGCCTGGCCGGTCACCGACCTCCTCTTCGGCCACGGCGCCACCGGCGACGACGGAGTCCGGGCCATCACGATCGCCCTCCTTGGCTACCTCCCCGGTACCCTCGCCGCCGCCTACGATCAAGTCCTCATCTTCGCCTTCTACGCCCGCCTCAACACCCGCACCCCGGTTCTCATCGGCGTGCTGGCGGTTGGTGTCTACTTCGCCGTCGCCCTGCCCCTGGTCGCTCCGTTCGGGATGCTCGGGCTGGTCCTCGCCAACTCCGCCCAGTTCGTCGCCCACGCCATTGTCATTTACTGGCTCGCCCGCCGCAGCTTCGGCTGGACCGGCGACCCCCGCCTCCGCCGCCTCATCCCCCGCTGCGCCGCCGCCAGCGCCGTCATGGCCGTCGCCGTCCTCGCCCTCTGGCGCATCCTCGACGCGATCCTGCCGAACGAGGGCATCCTGCCCGAGACCGCGCTGGTTGCCATTCCGGCCACCATCGGCGCCATCGTCTACTTCGCCCTCATCGCCCGCACCTGTGCCCGCGAGCTTCAACTATTGCGGACCGCGGTGACCAGCCGCCTCGGCGGGAGTTTTCGCGGTATTCGACGATAATCCGTATTTTCATCGGTCCGTCGCCGTCGCGCCCTTTTCCGCACATATCACATGCCACGCCCGGCTACCTCTCTACATGTCATTTCGAGCCGCGGCGAGAAATCTCTCGTTCGAGGGGAACGGGCGACCGTGGACCACGCTGTTTCGTTCGATTCCTCAGGACAGATGCTCGTGCGCTCGGAGCAACTCATCTTGATGATTGGAGTTGATCCCGATTGCTCGCAATTGTTTCATTCCGATCGCGTCGGGAAGCTCTCCATCCCGGCAATGGTATTGACGGAACGAGAGATTTCTCGCTGCGGCTGCTCTGAAAAACTCACTGGCGACCGCGTACGTTCGGATCCTACCTTTTCATGGCTGGTGTCGTCCCACCGGGTCATGAACACTCGAAATGACACCTTGAGGGCTGGCTGACACGCGGTGGGTCTTGTATTCGGGTTCATCCTCAGACCCCGTGCACGGGCGACGAAGAGTGGCGCCTCAACGCCGGGGTAAGGGTCTTCGCCCGACATGGCTCTCGCCCAGCCGGTGCGCCTCGTTCCAGACCGTGCGGATCGGCAGGTCATTCGCGCGGGCGATAGCCACGCACTCCTCATACTCCGGCACGGCGTCGATCACGCGCCCGTTCCAGGCCCGCAGCTTGAGGCGGATCTCTCCCCATCTGGTCGTCACCGACGCGAACGTCCGCGCCGCCTTGACTCGCTCGACCGATGTGGCGCGCACCCCCAGCGTCGTACTGTTCTCGATCAGTACATGCTCGATGGCGCCGCGCTTCGCGGCAGGCACCAGCGCGCTGATGCGTGTCGCCGGTCGCCCCTTCTTCATCGTGATCGCGGAGAGCCAGACATCCAGCGCACCCGCGGCGAAGAGTCGCTCGGTGAGCAGGTCGAAGAACTGCGGGTTCATGTCGTCGATGTTGGTCTCCAGCAGCAGTTCGCCATCGCCCGATTCCTGGTCATCCACCTGGCCCAGCCAGACACGCAGTGCGTTCGGCCACGGCAGCTCCTTCTGGCCGAACCCGTATCCGATCGCCGACGGCACGAACGAGGGACGTTCGAAGCGGGCGAGCGTCGTCAGGATCGCCGCCCCGGTCGGCGTCAGCAGCTCGGCGCTGATTTCCCCTTCCCCCGCGCTCGGCGCGGCGACCGGCGCGCCGGCCTGCGCAAGCAGCTCGGCGGTGGCCGGAGCCGGTACCGGGATCGTGCCGTGCTGGCTTTGGGCGAACCCGGAACCGAGTTGCGGTGGCCCGCTGAACACTTCCTCGACTCCGAGCAGCGCCAGACCGATGCAGGCGCCGCAGATGTCGATGATCGCATCCACGCCGCCTACCTCGTGGAAGTGGACGTGTTCTACCTCCGCGCCGTGGATCTTCGCCTCCGCCGCCGCCAGCCGCCCGAAGATCGTCAACGCCGCCCGCTTGACCGGCTCGTCCAATGCCGACGCCTCGATCAGCGCGCGGATCTCCCGCCAGTCCCGCGTTTGCTGCTCCGCTCCGACATCCACGACCACTCGGGTCCCGTGAACACCATGCTGCTGCGTTGGCCCGGAGCGAATCTGATAGCCGGTCAGGTCGAGTTTACTCAGCTCGGAACTCAGACTCGGCAGCGAGAGCCCGGCATCGACCAGCGCGCCGAGGATCATGTCGCCGCTGGCGCCGGAGAACGGATCGAAGAACGCGATTTTCATAGGCGCGACTGCTCCAGGCCCGGCGACGAGCCAGGCACGAACTCGAACACGGAACAAGAAACGGATACGGACGGGGCCGCCGGTCGCGATGGCGCGGAGAGTGCGCCAAAATGTGGCGGCCGACTCGCAGGATACCAGCGTCGTCGTCGTCTCGACGCCTCAGTGGAAAGGAGTGCTCCGACATGACCAGGAACATCACCGACCTGAAACGGTTACTCTCTCCCCCGGCTCGTCCCGGAGGCCTACGCTGGGAGCGGGGTGCCAGGAGTGACAACCTTGACCACCTCACTCGCGGCGCGCTCGCTGGTATCGTCGCTACCGGCTTCATGACGCCGGTGATCGCCGTCGGTCGCGCCTTGAACCTGCTTTGGACCCCACCGCCGGCCCAGATCACCGAAAACCTCGCCAAGCGAGCCGGTGTCAACCCGGACGAGGATCACGTCGCCTTCCAGCTCGTCTGGCTGGCCGCCCACGGTGGCTACGGCGTGGTCTGCGGCGCAACCTACGTGGCGATGCGCCCGATCCTACCGAGAGCAACCGTCGTCGCCGGTCTGCTCTACGGCGGCGGCGTCTGGACCGCCAGCTATATCGCCCTGATGCCCGCTCTCAACCTCTACCCTTCGCCAGAAGAGGACTCCAGGTCGCGCCTCGCCGTCATGGTCGTCGCCCACGCCGTCTTCGGCGTCTCGCTGGCCGAAGTCGAACGCCGCCTGGCTCACCGCTCCTAGCGAACGCATCCTGTGGACAGG
>JACDBO010000040.1 GCA_013694885.1 Chloroflexia bacterium
TTCGGTTGCGCCGGTCGCCCGGCTACGAGCACGGCATCATCAGCGCCGTCCCGGAGGGGACGAAGGTCGATGTCCTCGGCGAGAGCGTGCGGGCCGACGACGGGACGCGCTGGTACGAGGTCGCCGCCGGGGGTGAGACCGGGTACATGGTCTCGGACTACCTCGCCGCCAGCAGTGCCCTGCTGACCGCCACCAGCGGCGACGCCACCACGATCGACCGGCTCCACCTGCGAACCGGGCCGAGCCTGGGTGACGAGTCGATCACCGTGTTGCCGGACGGCGCGACGGTGGCGCTGACCGGTGAGAACCGCAACGGTTGGCTCTCGCTCGCCTTCGACGGGCGGGAAGGGTATGCCTACGGCGCCTTCCTGACCCAGGGTGCCGAGGTGGACGAGCCGGCCGAGCCGGCCGCGCCGCGTGCGCGGAACGGCACCCGCTGGATGCTCGACGCGGTCAACCTGCGCGAGGGCGCCGGGCTCGATGAGCGTGTGCTGCGGGTGCTGGGCGCCGGCACGACCGTGGAGCTGAGCGGCCCGTTTACCAACGGATTCGCCAGGGTGACGGCCGGCGACGGTGCGGTCGGGTGGGTGGCGACCGAGTTTTTGGGCGACAGCCCGAGCGCCGCGCCGGCCCCGCCGTCGGCGGCGATCGTCTGGCCGGTGCGGGGTGGCGAGTGGGAGATCTCGCAGGGCTACAACGGCAGCAGCCACGTCAATGTCGACGGGCTCTGGCAGTATCAGTACTCGTTCGATCTGGCGCGCACCGATGGCGGCACCGCCGGTCAGGCGGTCTACTCCCCGGTCGACGGCACGGTCCGCTGGTACGACCCGAGTACGGGCGGTGTCTCGATCGACATGGGCGACGGTCTGGCCTTCGCGATGTTCCACGCCGAGTACGACGCTGGAATAGCCGAGGGCGAAGCGGTCAGCCAGGGGCAGTACCTGGGCACCATCTCCGGGCCGGGTGGCGGCGGCAACGGCGGCTTCCCCCACCTGCACATCACGGTGTGGGAGACGAACGACGGCGGCAACTGGAGCCGGATGGCGGTGCCCTTCACCGGCCGCACCGCGATCTCGGGCGTCGAGTTCCCGAACAGCGGCGCCGGCAACGACCATCGCGGGTTCGTGTTCACGCCGTAGGGAACGAAGGGCCGAGGACTGAGGACTGGGGACTGAGGACTGAGTGCCTCGCTGGATACGTTGGCTCCCCCACTCCCAGAATTGGGAGTGGGGGCTGGGGGGTGAGGGCGTTCAGCGCCGCGTCCGGCCATGCCGGGCGGCCCAGCAGGTGGCGAGCCGCGCCAGCTGCGCCGCTGGATCCGCGGCGGACGGTTCCGTGGCGGGGCGTGTTCCCGGCCGTGGTGTGGCGACGCGAACACCGCGCACGACCGTCAGCAGGGTGAGCAGCAAGGATTGGGGGCGCATCGGGTTCTCCTTTCGTCAGGCTGGCGTCAGGCGGCAGGAGAGGCCGCGGGGGTCGCCAGCTCATCCATCGGAATGACGGTCAGGCGGGTGCCTTCGTCCGTCCCCTGCCCAGCGACGATCACGTTGCCCATCGGGTCGGCGGCCGAGTACGCATATGTGCCGGTGACCGCTTGACCATCTTCGCTGGCCTGCCAGACGCCGCTGACCGTCACGGTGCCGGCAAAATTTCCCTGCCCGTCGCTGGCGAGCGTCTCGACGGTGAAGGCGCCGCTGTCGTCGCCGGTGGCCTCCCAGGTGCCGAGGCTAGGGGTATTGAAGACCACGAAATCGGGCCCCACCGCGAGCACGAGGGGTTCAATGCCGACGACCGTCCCATCCGCTGACCAGGTGGTGATGAGCGGAAACTCTTCGCCCGCCGAGGTACCCGTCACGCGCCAGGTGCCGATCAGCGGGTGATCCGGCGGGATGGCCCCGTCCTCCTGGGCGGTCGCGGAGGTCGAGACGATGGTCGCGCCGAGACCGATCGCCACGATAGCGAGGGTCGTCAGCAGATACGAAACGCGGGGCATGGCAGGTTCCTTTGCCGTGAGTGCCGTTGCGGAACCGACCATCGGGTCCGCCGTGCTCGCCGGTCGTCTCCGGCGAGCACCCTGCCAAGATGCGCCCGCGAGAGGGGTGTGCCATCGTACAAAGTACGTATTCCATGGAAGTACGTATTCCACCGGCGCGGCCAGCCACCGCCTACCGCCTACGCAGAGCTTATCGTGGGGACGCGTGGCGGGCGGCTCAGGCGAGATCGTGGCGGATCGCAAAGGCCACGGCGGCGGTGCGAGATTCGAGCCCCAGCTTGGTGAGGATGTTGGTGGCGTGGGTGGTCACGGTCCGCCGGGAGACGAAGAGGCAGTCGGCGATCTGCTGGTTGGTCAACCCGCCGGCCATGAGCCGCAGCACCTCCCGCTCTCGCGGACTGAGCTGGGGCAGACCCGCTGGCGACGCTGGCGTCGGCGGTGGCCCGCTGGGCGCGGGCGTCGCCTCCGGGATGGCCGCGACGACAGCATGGGCTTCTGCCGAGACGTGATCCGCTGGCAGTTCGCCGCCTGCCGTCCATGCCGCGGTGAACTCCGGCTCGCCGAGCGCTTCGCGGATGCGGGGCAGGGCGGCCTCGAACCGATCACGCAAGCCGAACAGCAGGCTGATACCGACATCAGTTCGCATCGCCTCGACGGCACCGGTGAGGGTGGCGGCTCGTCGTGACTGACCCCGCTTCAGGGCGACGAGCGCTAACCCGGCATAGGCGGCCATCCGGGAGATCAGGTCGTCGGGTGTGGCCTCGGCCAGCATTTCTCCGTACAGCGCCGCGGCGCGTTGCGTTTCGGCCTCGTCCAGCAGAAGCGTGGCGAGGGCCATGCGCGCCAGTTGGGCGCCCCATGCCTCACCGATGGCGAGCTCACCGGCGAGGCCGCGCTCGGCGAGCGCCAGTCCTCGTGGGCGCTCGCCGAGGTGGCAGCGTGCCCAGCCGATCACCGTGAGGGCGAGCGCGGCATACGGTTCGTCACCCACCTGGCGGTGCAGCGGGAGCGCCTCGCGCATCAGGCTCACCGCGCGTCGGTAGTCACCGCGCTCATTGGCGACGGCGCCGAGCTGGAACAGCGCGCGACCGACGCCGAACGTGTTGCCTTCCTCTCGCCAGAGTGCCAGCGCCGCTTCAAACCGCGCGGCCTGGTCCGTGAGATTGTTCTGCCAGCCGGCGAGCGTCCCCGCGCCCATCAGGGCTTTGGCACGGATGCCCGCCGGCGCATACTCGCCGGTGACCAGCGCCCGCTCGAGCCACTGTCTCCCCTCCTTCGGCTGCCCGTGCTTGGCCCAGAACAGCCAGAGGGCCGCGCTCAGGCGGATGCCGAGGTCTGGCCACACCGCCGCATTCGCCTCCGCCCAGGTGAGGGAGGCCCGGAAATTGTCCAGCTCGCGATGCAGACGCGCGATCCAGACCGCTTGCTCCGGACCGTGCAGGTGGCCCTCCGCCTCCTCGGCCAGGGCGAGGAAGTAGGCGGCATGGTCGCGGCGCGCCTCCTCAGCTTCGCCGGCGTCTATCAGCCGCTCGATGCCGAACTCCCGGATCGTCTCCAGCATCTGGAAACGCGCCGTGCCGTGGTCCTCGCTATTGGAATCGGTGCGCAAGAGACCGGCGTCGATGAGCGACGCCAAGACATCCAGGACTGAGCCGGTCGCGTCATTGGTCTCCGTTTCCGAGGAGCGCATCTCTGATGGGGAATCCCTCAGTCCTGAGTCCTCAGTCCTGAGTCCT
>JACDBO010000072.1 GCA_013694885.1 Chloroflexia bacterium
ACGATTACGATCCCCGAACCTGTCGCGCAGCTGCCGGCCGAGAACCTGACCTTCCGCTGGATCGATAGTGGCGATCTCAAGGCGCTCTTCTTCGAGCAGTACTTCGAGGCGTACCAGCAAGCCCACCCCAACATCACCGTCCAGTACGATCCCCTGCCGTGGACCGAGATCTCGCGGATCGTGCCGCTGGGCGTCCAGAACGGCGATGCGCACGATGTTTTCCAGATCCCGCCGGAGATCCCCACGGCGCAGGCCGTGGCGGAGGGCTGGGTCGCGCCACTCGACGACATTGTCCCGAACTTCGCCGCCTGGAAGGAACAGTTTCCCTTCGGCTCGTTCGTGGATGGCGTTCACGTTTTCAACGGCAAGACGTACACCTTCCCTATTACCTCCGATCGCCGCTACAGCACGCTGCTCCTCTACAACCAGGCGTAAATTTAAGGGGCGGGCTATGACCCTATGAGCGAGCCACTGAGCTGGGACCAATTGCGGGACGCGGCCAAGAAGATCACCGCCCAGGGGCAGGGCCAGTACTACGGCGTCGTCATCGAGGGCAAGCAGACCCCGCGCTTCGCGGCGTTCATCAACGGTCTCGCGCGAATGGCCGGCGCCGCGGCCGGCGCCTCCTTCGGTTTCACCGAGATCGACTGGCGGACCGGCCAGCACGTCTATGCCAGCGACGAGTTCCTGGCCGCGGTCGACCTCCTGCTGGCGTTGAAGGCCGACGGCAGCATCTTCCCCGGCTCAACCTCGCTCAACGCGCCGCAGGCACGGGCGCAACTGCCCCAAGGCACGGCTGGGATGATCCTGCAGGGCCCCTGGAACATCCCGGAGTGGCAGCGCGACAACCCCGACTTCAAGTTCGGCGTCGCCAGTCAGCCGATCCCCAACACGGGCGCGCCAACGCCGCTGACCTACGAGGAGACCGGCGCCAACGTCAGCTGGGTCTACGCGCAGAGTCCCTACAAGGCAATCGCGGGCGACATGTTCAGCTACATGAGCAGTGTCGAAGGGCAAGTCGCGATGATGGCCGCCACCGGGGGCAATCTCGGCTCGATCATCCCGGAAGCGGTGCAGATCGCGCAAGACACGCTCGACCTCGATCCACTGGCCAGCAAGGCACTGGCGCTCTTCGAGGAGCAACTCCGGGTCGGACCGCTGGTGGCGATCCGCAACCCGGAGGCAGCCCAGGTTGCCTTCGAGCGGAAGCCACTCACGCCGGACTTCGGCGAGATCGTCCAGGGCATCTTCACCGGCCAGCTCAGCGATCCAGGGTCGGCGATGCAGGACTTGCAGGACCGCGCCGACGCCGAGCTCGATCGCGCGATCAAGGCGGCTCAGGACAAGGGAGCGCAAGTCTCCCGCGACGACTTCGTCTTCCCCAACTGGGATCCGACGCGGGACTACACCGAGGAGGATTACGCGGCGCTTTAGGGGGAAGGGGGTGTCGCTTCGCTCAGGGGGTGATGGGGGCGGAGGAATGCGGATTTCGTTCACCCCCTTCCCCCCCTATCCCCTGAGAGGATGATGATGCCAACTCGGACGATCGACCGGCCCAATGTCGTAGTCTTCTTCACCGATCAGCAGCGGTGGGACTCGACGGGCGTTCATGGCAACCCGCTCGGTCTGACGCCCACGTTCGACCGCATGGCGCAGGAGGGAACCCACCTGGCCCAGGCGTTCACGCCGCAGCCGGTCTGCGGTCCAGCCCGATCCTGCCTGCAAACGGGACTCTACGCGACGACGACGGGCTGCTTCCGCAACCTGATCCCCTTGCCGAATGACGCCACGACGCTCGCCCATCACTTCCGGGACGCCGGCTACGCGACGGGCTACATCGGCAAGTGGCACCTCGGCTCGTCGACGCCGCGCGACACCGAACCCGTTCCGGCGGCGCGGCGCGGCGGCTACGAAGACTGGTTGGCCGCCAACGCGCTGGAAATGACCTCCGACGCCTACGACACCGTCGTCCACGACACCGAGAACCGGCGGGTCAAGCTCCCCGGCTACCGCGTCGACGCCCTCACTGACGCGGCGATCCGCTACGTCGATGCACACCAGGACAATCCGTTCTTCCTGTTCGTCTCCTACCTGGAGCCGCACCACCAGAACCACCTCGATGACTATCCACCGCCCACCGGCTACCGCGAGCACTACACGGGGCGGTGGATGCCGCCCGACCTGGCGGCGTTGGGGGGGACCGCGCACCAGCACCTCGCCGGCTACTGGGGTATGGTCAAGCGCCTCGACGAAGCGCTCGGTCGGCTGCTCGACGCGCTCCAGAGTCTCGACCTCCTCGAGCGCACGATCGTGCTCTTCACGTCCGACCACGGCTGCCATTTCAACTCGCGCGACCACGGGCAAAAGCAGACCTGCCACGATGCCTCGATCCGGGTGCCGATGGCCATCCAGGGGCCGGGTTTCGACGCCGGTGGCCGGCTCCACCAGCCGGTCAGCCTGCTCGACATCCCACCGACGCTGCTGGCGGCAGCGGGGCTGCCCGTGCCCGGTGAGCTGCAAGGCCGCTCGATCCTGCCGCTCCTACGGGGGGAGTCGGATGACTGGCCAGCCGAGGTCTTCGTCCAGATCAGCGGCGCCCAGGTCGAGCGCTGCGTCCGCACGCGACGGTGGAAGTACAGCGTCGTCGCGCCCGACCGCGACGGTCGGGTCGATTCCGGCGCGGACCGTTATGTCGAGCGCTTCCTCTATGACCTCCAGGCCGACCCCTACGAATTGACGAACTTGATCGAGTTCGAATCGCACGCGCCGGTCCGCGCCGCGCTGCGCGAGCGGCTCGTCCAGCGCATGGTCGCGGCGGGCGAAGCGCCACCGGTCGTCGACCCCGGTCCGACTCGCCCCAGTGGGCAACGCCGGGTGTCACCGGGGGAGATGCAGGCATGACCGGACGTTCAACCAGTGAAACACCGGACAAGCGGAACGTCCGCGACCTCCGTCTCTCAGAGTTTCGACCACGGGCAGAGGTCCGTCTGCCCGAGCACCACGTCCC
>JACDBO010000111.1 GCA_013694885.1 Chloroflexia bacterium
GATGGAAGATGGAATGGCGGGCACGGGGGCGCTCCTCACACGGAAAGCTTCAAGACCTTCCCGTATGATGACGCCATCCGTGCTCGCGTTCTCCCCAGCAATCTCGCCTATTGGCGCAAGCTCTTAGTTGGGAGTATTCAGGAGTATATCGAACGGATTCGGTTGATCCGAATACTCACTATCCGATTTGCATGCGCCAAAAAGTCTGGGGCTAACTGATTGGCCGGGCGTGCCTGCTCGCCCGGCGAGCACGTTTGGTGAACCGCGGGGTGCGGGTAGGGAGTGAAAAGCGGTGTCCGATGATTCGATCACGATTCGGCGGCTGACCGAGGTCGATGCGGCGTTGGCGGCGCAGCTCAACGCGGAGTTCGACGAGGGCATGGTCTGGGATGCGGCCGAGGGCCGGCGGTTTCTCGAGAGTGGCGACAACCTGTTGCTGGCCGCCTTCTGGGGTGGCCAGGTTCGCGGCTTCGCGACGGCGCACCGGCTGCAACGCTTCGACCGGCGCCGCGCTGAGGTCCTGCTCTATGAGATCGGGGTCAACGAGGGGTTCCAACGGCGCGGCGTGGGGACGGCGCTCGTCGCCGAGGTCAAGCGCTGGGCGCGGGAGGTCGGTGCCGACGAGGTGTGGGTGTTGACCGAGCGGGACAACACGGCGGCGATGGCACTCTACACCGCAACGGGCGGCCACGCGGACCCGCCAGGCACGACCATGTTCACCTATCTGATCGAGGACTGAGGGTTGATACGGACTCCGGCTATCTCCTCCAGACCCCCGACTCCCGACTCCGTAATAGAGCGTGGTTCGCGTATGTACTCGTATCCGCCGGCGCGACGACGTCAGATCGGATTCACCAGCCTAACCTTGCTGGATCAGGTGCCGCGGGGTGCGTGGCAATCGGTGCAGCACGTCCCGCAGGGCCGCCGGGTAGAGGCGGATCCGATCCAGCTCACCGACCGGGAACCACTGGTAGCGACAGGGTGATTCGTGCTCCCGCGCCGGCCGAATGAAGGTGCGGTCGTGGTCACCAACGTCGGAGGACGCCGGCAGCGACATGTGAAAGTAAAGCCCTATCTCGTGGCAGGCCCGGCCGCCGAGGGCGAAGAAGTTCTCGACGATCCAGAGCAGCCGACCGACCCGTACCGCAGTGTCGAGCTCTTCCCGCATCTCGCGCCCGAGTGTGTCCGCCGCTCGCTCCATCAGCTGGCAACGGCCGCCGGGCACGAACCAAAAGTCGGTTCCAACTTCCTGCTGGAGGAAGACGTGCTGGCGCTCGACACAGACGCCGGCGACGCGATAGTTGAAGTGTCCATGCTCCGTGCTCCAGAAGACATCAGGCACCGGCATCAAGCACGCCCTTTCGACAAGCACCAAATCCGAACGCGAAGATTCGCTGTCGAGGTTCGTCCAGTTCGCTCCCCGTCGACCGGATGAGCGCTCAGTCGCGCTGCTGGGCGTCGTCGCGGAGGATGCGGGCAATCGGTGTGCCGAACTCGACCGATTGCTGGTCGGCGGTGAGGTAGGCGTCGAAGATGCCGCCGTGCGGGGCTGGTACCTCATGGAACGACTTCATGACCTCGATCAGGCCGATCGTCTGTCCGTCGGCAATACCCTCGCCCGGTGAGGCGAAGGGCGGGTCGTCCGGCGACGGCCGCTGGTAGAAGACACCGAGCATCGGCGCGGTCACCGTCGTCGCCTCGTCGCCCGTCGCCGGGCTGGGGTCGATGCCCCGCTCGTCGGTCGTCGGTGGCTCGGCGCCGCCCATCCCGCTCCCCGCCTCACCAGGCAGCCTGGCGGTCGACGCCGCACGATCCAGGCGGTCGCTCCGCGACGCTCCGTCGCCGCGGGCGATGCGGATGTGCAGCCCGGCCGACTTGACGCGCAGCTCGAAATCGGTGACTCCCGTCTCGGCGAGCGCCCGGATAATGCGTCGAACCCCCTTCGGGTCCCACGTCCCGCCCGGTCGAAACTCCGCCAGGCGGGCGGCAATCGCCTCGTCGGGCCTCACGGCCTCCTCGTCGATTATGTCGCGCTCCTCAGTCATGCTCCGCTCCTCATCGTGCGCCATGTCCTCGTGCTCCTCTCCCGCCGCCATCACGGGGTCGGCACGCTCTTGCCCTTGCGTGAGCACACGGCGCGCCGCGACGGTCAGCGCCCGCGCCTCCGGCACCGAAACCTCGCGGAACCGGACCGTCGCGCCCGGCGGGAGCTGGCCAAGACGGTCGAGATCGGCGCCGATGACGGTTCCGATCCGGGCGTAGCCGCCGACCGTGGCCCGCGCCGGGAGCATCACGATCGGTTGGCCGTCGCCGGCGATCTGGATGCCGCCCGTCGTCTGCCCCTCGGAGATGACGTCGGCGCCCCCCTCCGCCCGCACCACCGGTCCACTCAGCCGCAACCCGACCCGGTCGGAGCGCGACGTGACGGTGTAGACGCCCTCGGAGAATGCGGAGACGGCCTCCCGCGTGAATCGATCGGCTTGCGGGCCACGGACGAAGCGGAGCGGGGGAGCCCCCTCCCCGGCGCTCGCGCGCCACTTGCCCCCTCCCGACCTCGCCCTAGTCGGGGGAGGGGCACCCCCCAAGTC
>JACDBO010000102.1 GCA_013694885.1 Chloroflexia bacterium
GATGATCGAGGCGTCTTGACCGCTCGACGCTGGTCATGGACGCCGCATTCCGCGCCGGGGCTGCGCTTGCGTGCGGATCGATCGCCGCCCGAGTAGAATAGAACATTGTCTAGACATTTATCACACACGATATCCCAAGTCAGGAGCTCATCGATGGCCATGCAACTCGCCGACCAGGTCTTTCACAACCAGCGTGTCGCTCCCGAGCGAGGTCCGATCCGCATCGCCCAGCTGCGCAAGGACCTCGGTGTCTCGCGCGAGCGCCTGGCCCGCGTCCTCGACGTGAGCGCGAAGACGATCCAGCGCTGGGAGGAGCACGACCAGCTCCCCGCCAACAAATGGATTTTGCACGTCGTCATCGAACTCCAGAACATCGCGGACCTGGGTTTGCTGTCGTTCGAGCCGGAGGGCGTCGCGATCATTATGCAGCGACCCCAGCCGGTCTGGGACAACAAGTCAGGGCTGCAACTCGTCGAGGAAGGGCGCGGCGATGAGGTCTTCGGCGAGTTCGCCGGCGCCTACGAAGGGTATCTGGGCACATAGATGGCAGCGGCTCGATGGATCGTGCCGTGGATCGGCGCGGCATACCGCCACATCCGGGCCGGCGCCGATCGCGACCCGCTCGACTTCATGTTTGCGGGCGCCTTCGCTCGCAACCGCTGGAATGTGCCCAGGGACCCGACGCTCTACCTTGCCGGCGATCTGGGGGTGCTGATCGCGGAATGGGGTCGCCAGCTCTCATCGGCTGTCGATCCGGAGGCGCCGGCGAGCACAGTGGCGCGCGATGTGTCCCGATTTCAGCTCCGCCTGGAGGCGGTGATCGACGTGCGTGACCCTGCGGTGACGGCCGCGCTCGGTCGCCCCGATGCGCCGCACTGCTTCCTGGACCGGGAGATCGCCCGCTCCACCGCGCGCTACCTGCGGGAGACGACGCCAGCCCAGGCGCTGCTGGTTCCGTCCATCGCCTTCCTGGATGACCTGACGCGCTGGAATCTGGTCGTCTTCTTGGACAAGCTGCCGGCGGATCCACACCAGTGGGTTCACCGCATCGAACCCCTCGGTCCGCTCCGCTGGCGCTGACCGCCCGCCGCCACGCGCCTATACTGCCCGCTCCAGATTTGGATCGCCCGCCCCCCGCACCGGCGGTTCGCCACATCACACGGCGAAGGACGACGATGCCGATTATCGAGGCGCGTGGATTGACCAAGCGGTTCCGGCGACCAGTCAAGCCGCCGGGGCTGGGCGGAGCGCTGCGGCATCTCGTCCGTCCGCGCTACGAGGACCTCACCGCTGTCGACGGTATCGACTTGAGCATCGAGCCGGGCGAGCGGGTCGCCTACGTCGGACCGAACGGGGCCGGCAAGTCGACGACCGTCAAGTTGCTAACCGGCATCCTCGTCCCCAGCGACGGCGAGGTGCGCGTCCGCGGTATCGTCCCGTTCGCGAACCGGATCGCGAACGCCCGCAACATCGGGGTCGTCTTTGGCCAGCGGACGCAGCTGTGGTGGGATATTCCGGTGCGCGAGGCGTTCCGGCTGCTCGGCGACATCTATGAGGTGCCGGACGACGCCTACCGGGCCACCGTCGGCGAGCTGGTCGAGGTGCTCGACCTGGCCCCGCTGCTGCCGGTGCCGGCGCGGCAGCTCTCGCTCGGCCAGCGCATGCGCTGCGACCTCGCCGCGTCGCTGATCCACAGCCCGCCGGTGCTCTATCTCGACGAGCCGACGATCGGGCTCGATGTCGCGGTGAAGGCGCGCTTCCGCGAGTTCATCCGGACCATGCACGCGCGGCGCGGCCTCACCGTGCTGCTCACGTCGCACGACCTCGGCGATATCGAGGAGCTCTGCGAGCGGATGGTCATGATCGACCGGGGCCGGATCGTCTACGACGGGCCGTTCGCCGAGCTGACGCGCCGCTTCGGCTACGAGCGCTCGCTCCATCTGCTCTTCTCCGCGCCGCTGCCGGAGGCGGAGCGGGTGATCCACCGGGCCATCGGAGAGCGGGCGCCGGTGATCATTGTCCAGCCGGACGAGACATCGGTGACGCTGACCTTCGACGGGCGGGAGACCTCCGCCGGCGAGTTGATCCGCGACCTGGCGACGGCCTTGCCGGTGGCCGACCTGCGGATCGAGGAGCCGACCGCCGAGTCGATCATCCGCAAGCTCTACGAGGGCACGCTCTCGTTCGATGGAGCGGACAGGTCCGACCGTCAGGCGATCAGGACATGAACAGGTGAGCGCGGCCACCTCCACTCCGGTCGTCACGTCGCCCGGCCGGCGACCACGCTACCTCGCCATCGCCGTCACCGCTGCCCAACAGGCGGTCGCGTACCGCATCAACACGGTCGCCGGGATCATCGGCAACTTCTTCTGGATCGCGATTCTCTACTACCTCTGGCGGGCCGCGTTCGCGGAAACCACCCGCATCGGGTCCTTCACCTGGTCGGAGATGCGGACCTATATCCTCCTTGCCTTCGGTCTCAACGCCCTGATCGGCTTCCCAACCGCCAGCCGGATGATGTATGCGATTCGTACCGGCGACATCGTCATCGACATGGTCCGCCCCCTCAACTACCTGCGCACCCAGCTGGCGCAGGTCGCCGGCGCGGCGGTGTTGGAGGGTGTCACGAGCTTCACGATCATCCTTGCGCTCGGGATCGGTGTCGTCCAGATTCTGCCGCCGGCCTCGCCATTCGCGGCCGTGCTGTTCGTCATCAGCGTGGCGATGGGATTCGTGACCAAGTTTCTCTTTGTCTTCCTGGTCGCCCTGCTCTGCTTCTGGACGATCAACGCGGTCGGTCTCAACTGGGCGCAACTTGCCGTCGTCAACGTCCTCTCCGGCACCCTCGTCCCGATCGAGCTGCTGCCCGGCTGGTTGCGGCCGGTCGCCGAGTGGTCGCCGCTGCGCGGCATCGTGGCGACCCCGGTCGGCGTCTATCTCGGGCAGGACACCGGTTGGGATCTCACGCTGATGCTTGGACTCCAGGCTAGCTGGCTCGTCCTCCTCTGGACCGCCGCCGACCGTGCCTGGCCGCGCGCGTTCCGGGCCGTCGAGATCCAGGGAGGGTAGCCCGATGCTGACGCTGGACCTCCACCGGCTGCGCTTCTACGCCCGCATCTACGCCAAGCTGATCCTGCTCCAGCTCCGGGCCGCGGTCGAGTACCGAGCCGACTTCTGGATCGGCGTCGTCGGCGCCGTCCTCATGAACGGCGCTGGACTCGTCTTCATCGCCGCGTTTTTCAGCCGCATCCCCGCCGTCGCGGGGTGGTCGGCGTGGGAGGTCGCGACGCTCTATGGCCTCACGATGATCGCCTACGGGCTGCGCGAAATGCTCTGCGACGGCATCTGGACGCTGCGGGTGCAGATCAACCGCGGCGAGTTCGACCGCCTGCTCGTCCGCCCGCTGTCGCCGGCGTTGCAGATCGTGACCTCACTCGCCAGCATTCATGGCGTGGGCAACGTTCTGCTCGGACTCGTCGTTTTTCTCACCGCGACGCATCGGTTGGAGCTCGACTGGACGGTCGCCAAGGTGCTCTGGGTCTTGATGACGGTTGTGTGCGGGTTGATCATGGTGACCGCGATCTCGTTCCTGGCGAACGTGATCGGTTTCTGGGAGCCGGGCACGCAGAGCTCGTTCCCGTTCATGGTCTCGAACGTCGTCGAGTTCGCGAAGTTCCCGCTCGAACTCTACGGCTGGGGCATCCGGTTCCTCGTCACCGCGGTGCTCCCCTACGGCTTCGTCAGTTACTACCCGAGTCTGATCCTCCTCGACAAGGAGAACCCTCTCCGCTGGCTCGGCTACGCCACCCCCCTCGCCACTGCCGCCGTCACCTTCGTCACCGCCTGGGTCTGGCGCAAGGGTCTGGCCCGCTACCAGGGCGTCGGTCACTGAGCACGTTCGGGTACCCTCGCGAGCAAATTGTCCATCCGGTATCATGCACTTGTAGGTTATTTCCTGGCGATGTTGAGCGGAGAGTTTCGGCCATGGCCATCGAACGAGACACCGTCAAGGTCACGTCGCAGAGCGACCTGCACGCGCTCCTGGACGAGGCGAAGGAGGCGCCGGTGCTGTTGGAGCGAGATGGCGTGATCTACCGACTCGGTCGCGAGGACGAACAAGACTCGATCGATTACGAGCCAGACCCCGAGCGTGTACGACGGATGCTGGATGCAACTGTTGGCAGTTGGGCCGACCTCGACATCGATGAAGTCATTCGTGGGGTGTACGAGGCACGTGAGACCGGTTCACGCCCGCCTGATCGGCCCTGATGTACCTGCTGGACACCGACTGGATCATTCAGGCACTCGGCGCGCGTGAACCGGCGGCCCAAACGCTGCGGCAACTCGCCGGCAGCCGTATCCATATCAGCATCGTCACCCTCGGCGAGATCTACGAGCGGGCTTTCGTTTTCGCGAACCCGCAAGCGCACCTCACCTCTTTCCGCGCATTCCTCAATCCTTACCAGGTCCTCAGCTTGAGTGACCCAATCATGGAGCGCTTTGCCGAAACACGCGCCTTCCTGCGTCGCCGAGGTCAGCTGATCTCTGACTTCGACATCCTGATCGCCGCGACGGCCCTTCATCACGACCTGACCGTGCTGACCTTCAACCTCCGGCACTTCGGACGAATCCCGGACCTCAAGGTCTATCACCCAAACTGATTCACGCAGAACACAAGTAACTACGCCCTACACCGCTTCGGCGATGGGGCGCTCCGCGCCTTCCGGGGCGATGAGGCGGACACGAGGTGTCGTCGATCGCGCTCCTGCCGCGGTGGCCGCCGGGGTGCAGACCTCGTCGGAGACGACCACCAGCTCCCCGCCGATGTTCCTAACTTCGCCGGCCGCGATCAGCCGCCCCTCGGGGACGATTCCCGGTGATACCTGGATGCCGGTCAGCCGCCAGGAGTCCTCACCGAACTGGATGGCCGTCACCCTGCCGATGTCGGAGCCACCCTCGGTGACAACCTCGCGCTTAATCAGCTCCTCCAGATCGATCAACTCCTCGCAGCGGGTCGCCACCGCGAGATCGCTGCGGACCGCCGAGACATCGTCGATCGTCACGGCGTCGGGGCCGACGGCGTGGACATCGCTGACATCGATCAGCCCCGACACCCCGGCGTTCTTGCCGCCGAAGAAGCCTCCTCCCTGGTGGAAGGAGAAGCCGACGATCTCCTTGCGCTCGGGGTCGAACAGAATACGGTCGATCGTGCCCAACCTCACCCCATCGGCAAGGCTGATCACCGGTGTACCCTTCGTCAACCTGGTCGTCATGACACGCCTTACCCTTTCCTGACTGTACGTACGCGGGGTTACCTGCTCTATAGCAGGCGGCGTGCCACGATGTCAAGGGGTCAGGGGGGTCGAAAACCCGCCCGGTGTCATTCCGAGCCGGGATGACACCGGGCAAACACCTGACGGCGTCGGGTCAGAACGAGGCGCAGACCGGGACGCCGTCGTCGGCGCGCAGCACCGACTCCTGCTCGAAGGCCGTCTCATAGGCGTCGCGGATCTCCTCGATCAGGTCGCTGCTCTTTCCGGTGTCATCGACCGGGTAGAGCAGGATCAGCACGATGCTCTCTTCCTCGATGATCTCGCCGCTGGCGTTCTCGAACTGACCGTCGCCCATCAGCACCGTCAACCCCGCCGGGAAGCGTGGGGTGATCTCCTCGTCGAGGAACGCGTTCCACTCCTCGTCGGTGACGGTGGAATCGTCTGGCCTGGTGGTGCCGAAGAAGAGCTCCGTGCGGGTGAACGGCTCGGCGCCGACCCCCGGCGCGATGGCCCCACAATCCGGGACCAACACGTCGGAGGCGACGGGTGTCGCATCGTCCTGCCCCATGACCGCGGGCGCGACGGCACCGGCGGCGACCCCCGCCGTGAGCACCGCGACGAGGAGGACGCCCTTGCCGGCGTACCGCGCGGGAAGACCGACGGCGCTCAGCAACGACGAGATCGAGTTCAGGGTGCGCATGCTCTTCCTCTCCTTTTTTGGGACCTGCCGATCAGGGAACCCCGCGTTCGCCCCGGCACCGCGCCACGATGCCAGCCACGCACCGCCGCGTCAACCTGACCCGCGCCGAACGGACGAGACTGCTCATTCACAGGCGATTCCGAACAACGGCAAGGTATCGGCGACGGCGTGTGCCAGTTGGCGACGGGTGGTGGCAACGGCGACACGACGCGGGCGACGATGACATGAGTCCGCTAGCTCGAACGCTCGGATCACGTCCTCGCGTACGGCGACCAACCGTGACTGAGTCCCCCGCATGCGCCAAGTGCAAGATCGATGCTTGACTTCCACCTCTGGACGCGTAGGATGCTGCTCAAGGACCTCTTTGTGAAATAGACGTAAAAACGGCGAGGGTCAAGAAGGGCGAGTGCAACGATGGACCAGGTTTGGCTGTTTGTGTGCGGCGTCATTGGGGCACTTATTGCGGTGTTTGTTCGGAAACAGGATGTCACCTGGGACATTCCTCTCTGGTCGGACACCAATGCGTTGTCTAAAGAGAAGCAGGACCTCGACCTGGCCATCCCAGCCACCAAGAAGGACATCAACGACGTTCAAGACGCTTTGAAGAAGGAAGGCGTACGTGAAGAGGAACAGAAGCGGTTGGAGCGACTGGAAGAGTCCCTCAGTAAGGAACTGAATCGTGATCAGGTTCGGCAAGGAGAACTTGAGCAAACGATCGGAAAGCGCGATGTTCAATCGCGCGTCGCTGGCTTTGTCGTGTATGCGGTCATCGGAGGAGTGCTGGCCACGCTCCTCGCGAGCAGGGTCGACATCGAAGGCATCGGGAGCAATGTGGAACCGGCGATAAAAGCTGTTCCCATTGGCTTCGCCTGGACAAGCATTCTCTCCCTTTTTGGTATCAAGTCACTTCAGGATAAGTATGAAGTCCACATTGAGGAGGCGAAGCGGGATGCGCTCAAAGAGATTGACGCGGCGATTGAGAGGATCAAGAACCCCAGGGCGGCGGTGCCGCGGGCAGGGCTGTCAGCGGGAGAGCAGTCATTGACGAACGTCGAGACTGAATTGAATCTAGCCAGGCGCAAGGTGAGTGAGGATTTCGATGTCGCGAAGGTGCTGGCCCGTGTGGATGCCAAGCGGGTGATCTAGTCAGTTCATCACGGAGCGTCCCTTGTCAGACTCATACCGCACAAGCGGGGCGCTACCTGGCACGGGCCGAAGGTTCTTGAGGTGATCCATCGAACGCGCCGAATTGCCTCCTCCCTGCCGTGGACTGACGGGAGCGGGCGGCCGTGGTGCGGCTGGGCACGGGTGCCGCGGATGGTCCCCTTCGTGCCGTCCTATCTGCTCGTTTCGTGGATATTGTTCGTCCCGGCGGCCGAGCGACGGAACGGGAAATACTGGATCGACGAGGCGGCGGTCGATCATCTCCTCTTCCACGTCCCCGATCTCAGCGAGGATTTTCCGCTCGCGCTCCGCTCACTGGCGACCGCGCCGTGGCTCAACCACGACAGCCTCCAGCTCATCTATGTCACCGCGTTGCTCCTGCTCTTCGGCGTCGTCTTCGAGCTGCGCGAGGGCACCGGCCGAACGGTGCTGCTCTTCTTCGGTACGACGTTTGCCGCCGCGGTGATCGCCGGGTTCGCGTTGCACCTCGTGTATCCAACGCTCTTCGATCACCGGATTCTCGAAAATGCCTGGGGCCGCACCTGGAGCGGCGGCAGCGCCGGCTGCTTCGGGTTGATGGGCGCGCTGGCGGCGCGCGCCCGCCGACCGGCGCCGCTCCTTGCCTTCTTTGTCCTGTGGGAGATGTTCATCTGGTGGGTGAACTTGCGGAACTACACCTCCGCCTTCCACCTCACCGCACTCACGGTCGGCTTCATCGCCGCTCGCTTCGTCCTTCCACCGATCCGCCGCGTGTCTGACCGGGGACATCGGCCCGGCCAGGATGAAGCAATACCCTGAGCGCGGTAGCGCATCGTGCGATACTTCAGCGGATCAGGACTGCATGGCGTCGACCATCATCGGAAAGGACGGCGAGTGCCAACCAGCGTTGCGGGCGTCTTTCGCAACGGAAAGATCGAGCTTTCAGAGCTTCCTGACGATGTGCGCGACGAGACGCCGGTCATTGTGACGTTCGTCCCGGCGGCTGTTGATCTGCGATCATGTGGCATCGACGCGTCGGACGCGGCACGTTTGCGCGGCAGCCTGGCGACTTTCGCCGAGGACTGGGAGAGCCCGGAGATGGATGTCTACGACGACGAGATGCACGCGGCCCCAACGATGCCGAATGGGTGTGGGTGAGGTGGTGTTGCCCGGAGGAGAACGGGTTGAGTAGCGAGCCGCCGAACGGGCGGGCATTCACCTGGGCGGACTTGGAACGCTGGGCCGACGAAGGCCTCATCGCCCGCTCGCAAATCGCGGCGATTCGGGCGGCGGAACCCGAGGCGATCGCGCGGCCGCCTGTTCCCACGTCTCAACCACGCGAGGCACGCCACGGGCTCAATTTCGTTACCGTCGTCTACTACATCGGCGCGTTCCTGATCCTCTTCGCCTACACCGTCTTCATGGGGCTCCAGTGGGAGGGGCTGTCGCCGGCCGGGCAGTTCACTCTGGCACTGGTCACGGTGGCGGCCCTGCTCGGGATCGGCGCGGTCGTTCGGCGCGCCGGCTACGAGATCGGCGGCGGGCTGCTCATCTTCGCCGGCACCGGCATCGTCCCCCTCGTCGTCTACTCGTTCCAACATATGGCCGGGCTCTGGCCCGAATCCGGACCGGAGTTCCACTACGAGGATTTCTACGACGTCATCTCCTCCGCCTGGGTCTTTATGGAGGTGATCACCATCCTGGTCACGATCGCCGTGCTCTGGTGGGTACGGTTCCCGCTCCTCGTGCTGTTGCTCTCCTTCTGGCTCTGGTTCCTGTCGATGGATCTCGCCCGCTGGATCGTCGGCGACGACGAGTTCGACTACAGCGGCACCGAGCAGGTCATCGGAGTGCTCTTCGCCGTGGCGACGCTCGGCGTCGGCGTTGCCCTCCAGCGGCGCGGCTTGCGCGACTACAGCTTCTGGCTCTACCTGTTCGGCCACCTGATGCTGCTGCCGAATCTGGGCGACTGGGCACTCGACGAGGATCAACGGGCTCTCCGCGGCATCGTCTTTCTCCTCGTCTACGTCGCGGTCGTCGCCGCCAGCGTGTGGCTCCAGTCGCGCATTTTCCTCGTGTTCGGCGCGATCGGCGTCTACTGCTACGTCGGCTACCTCGCCTTCGAGATCTTCGAGGACGCGCTGGGCTTCACCTTCTCGCTGGCCTTCATCGGCCTCCTCCTGATCCTCGGCGCCATCGGTTTCCAGCGCTACCTGCAACCCTGGTGGTCCGGCCGGGCGGGGCGTCCGCGAGGCGCAGCCTGAGCATGCTTGCTGGCGTTATTGCCTTCCCCTGCCACTGTCATTCCGGGCGCAGGGCGGGGAATCTCTTCCCATGAGGCCCGTTCCCCATCAACGAGAGATTTCTCGCTGCGGCTCGAAATGACAGTGGAGGGAGCGGCGGGGCGCACGGGGCGGAGCCTAGCGGAACGGCCTTCCGTCGCCCCGCCAGGACGTGCCGCGCAGGTCCGCGATGACGATGACCGCTCGCTCCTCCAGCGCCATCGCGCGGTATTGTGCGTACTTCTCGCGCAGCGCGGGGATGGCGTCCGCGTGACCAACCTCGCCCGGCGGCAGCAGGCGCGCCCGGCCGCGAACTTGGACGAACGCCAGCCGCGACCAGTCCTCATCGTAGTGGTCGACGACGAAGCCCACCGCGGGGTGCCGCCGGATGTGGCGGACGCGTGCCAATTCATCGTCCGGCACCCGCTTCGGCTTCTCGTCCAGCACGCTGACGACGACCGGATCATCCCCGGCGAGCAGCGCGAAGCAGAACGGGACGACCGCCGGGTACCCCGCGGCATCGACGGTCGCCAGCCGCCCGACCCGCGCCTCGTGCAGCCATGCCAGCTCCGCCGCCCGCAACGGACGGTCGAGTGGCGCCTCGGTCATCATCATGACGGTGTTCCCTCCTCGGCGTCGGCGACGATCGCCGGGGGCAGCGCGTCGAACCAGGCGAGCACGGCCCGCTCGTAGGCCAGACCGAACTCCAGCGTCGCCAGCGTGTATGGATCGCCGAGTGCCACGAGTTCCGGCC
>JACDBO010000123.1 GCA_013694885.1 Chloroflexia bacterium
GTCGTGTAGGTGGGACACAATTGCTGTGACGGACTACTGAGCCGCATCGCAGCAGCTGCATCGTGCGCGAAGCGCACGACGGCGAAGCCGGCGCTTCGCCGGGGTCAACACATTCCACTACTGATTAGCCGAAGTGCGTATACGCGCAACGAGAGATTTCTCGCTGCGGCTCGAAATGACAGGTCAAGTTTGTCCGACACGGCGGGTCAGTAATGAGACCCAAGACGGAAACAGCGCTGGTCAGGCATCGATGGCGATTCCGGCGTCGCGGCTTGCGTTCTCGATCTGGCTGACGCCCTCGGTTGTCTCCGCCACCCGCCAGACCTCGTCGAAGACGGCGGCGTGCTGCACGTCCTCGACGTGGCTGATCACGAAGAGCTGGTGAAAACTCTCCGTCGCCCCGGCCAGCGAGCCGAGCAACTCCAGCAGTCGACTCCGGCGGTCGCGGTCCAGCGAGCCGAAGACCTCGTCCAGCACCAAAAAACCAGGCGGGCTGACCGCCTGGCTGCCGACCATCCGCGACAGCGCCAGCCGGGCGCAGAGGGCGATGGCGTCGCGCTCGCCACCGGAGAAGCTTGCCAGCGGGAACTTCTCCTCTGTGCCGTCGTAGACCTCGATCCCGTAGTTTTCGTCGTATTCGACACGGTCGAACTTGCCCTCGGTGATCCTGCCCACGAGCTCACTGGTCGTCTCCGCCAGGATCGGGCCGTAGCGCCCGGCCACGTACTGATCGAATGTGGTGAACTCGCGGACCATCAGGTCGAGCTGGTCCGCCTCGCGCCGCCGGATATCGGCCCGTTTCGCCAGCGACGAGATCCGCTCGTGATCCTGGCGCAACGTGTCGCGGTGGTGTAGTGCGTCGCGGTGGGCGGTCTGCGCCGCGTGGCGGGCATCCCGCGCGGTGCGCTCGGTGGCCTGGGCCACTTCCTCCGCTTCGATCGCGCGCACCAACTCGGCGTCGAAGCCGAGGCCCTTCCGCGCCAGTGCGATGGCGTCATGTTCCTCGGTGAGCTGAGCAATCGCGACCTGGCACTGCTCGCGGTCCCGCTCGATCTCCGGAAGGCGCGCCAGATCTCGCTTGATCGCGGCCATCTTCACCACGGCGTCCTGGGCGCGGCGCAGCGCCTCGCTGACGCCCCGGTGGAGCGCCGCGTCGTACACCACATCTCCGAGCGCCGCGAGTGCCTCCGACACCGTGGCCCGTTCGTTTTCGCCCGTTCGCAGGCTTCCCTCCAGCGACGCTAACCGTGACGCCTTGTCGGCCAACTGGCGGAGCTGTACGGCGCGCGTGGTGGCTCGGGCCACGACCTCAGTGTGGGGAGGCGCGTCCAGGTCGGCATCACGGAGCGCTTCCTTCAGGCTGCACTGGGCCGCTTCCAGCGTCGCTTTGGCCTCGAGGATGTGTGGTTCGCTCTCGGTCAAGCGCCCAAGCAGGTGCTGCAGCTTGGCGACGCGCTCTTCGGCACGCGACCGCCCAGCGACGAGCTGGCGTTGCAGACTCTCCGCAGCCTTAGCCTCACCGCGAGCGGCGGCAAGGCGGCGATCGCACTCGTCGCGGCGGTTTGTGAGCGACGAAATGACCAGGCTCTCTTCGGCGGCGGAGAAGGGACGGGCACACGTAGGGCAGAGGTCGCCGAACTTCGACCGACTCAGATTATCCAGGAGTTCGACCGTCTGCGCTCGTTCCGCCTCAAGCGCGGTGATGCGCGCTCTGGCGTCGCTCAAGTCGGCTTGTGCTTGCTGGCGTCCTCCGTCGATCTCGCGTAGGGCTTCGCGTGGATCGCCGGTCTCGACCAGCTCTTGCCGCTGGACGTCGATTTCCAGCCGTCGCTTGAGGAAGAGCGCGTACTTATCGCTTGCCTTCTGGTGTTCCTTGTCGGCAACCCCACAGTCGTGAAGCAGTCTGGCGCGACCCTCGGCACCGCCGATATCGAGCGCGAGCAGGGCTGCCTGAAGCCGCGCAACCGCATTGAGTGGTGCGTCGGCATCCGCGTCGTTCCACGTCCAGTCCTCGATCGGTTCGGTGAGCGTCATCGAGACGACGTGGTTCCGTAGTTCCTGGACGTCGACTGTGCGCGCCTTGGCCAGTCGCTCCAGGTCGCGATAGAGCTGCACCTGATGCTGGTGCCGCTCGCGGAGCGTGTCGTGGTCCCTCAACTTCTCGCCGAGTGCGTCGGCGTCCGCGGCGACCGGCCGCAGGGTTTCTAACTCTGACGCCCGCTCGGAGAGGCGCGTCAGGTCAGCGGTTTGCATCGCCAATCGCTCGCGGTGGCTGTGCAGCTTGCCGTCGATCTGAACCTGGTCGCGGTGCAGGCTGGCGTCCCTGTCCTTGAGTCCCTGCCAGTGATGGCGGAGGCGAGTTGTCTCACTCAGGCGCGCGGTCGCCGCCTCCAGCGCTTTCCCGGCGTCGGCGAGCGCCTCTTCTCCCCCCGTGATGCGCGTCGCGGCATCGTCGAGTTCGACAGCGAAGTCGCGCCCCCGAGATTGGTCCTCGTACTGACGTCGAAGGTGGTCGGTCTCAGCGCGGGCCTGGTTGCGCTCCTCGGCGACAATAATTTGCGCTGATCGGATCGTCTCGAGTCCGAGCAACCGGCCGACCTCGCGGCGGCGGTCCGTGTCCTTCAAGTGACCGAAGAACGACAGCTCCTTCTGGCGAGTGAAGAAGGTGGAGACGAAGGCGCCGTGGCCGAGGCCGATGAGTTTGGAAGCTACGTAATCGCTGACTTGCCGCGTGCCTTGCACCACCGGCGTCTCCGAGCCATCCTCCTCGACCCGGTAGATCGCCGCGGTCACCCCGGCGCGCTTGAGCTCGCGCTCGATGACGAACCGCTCGCCTGTCTCCGTCCGGTCCATCGTCACCGCGACTTTGGTGTGGGCGGCTTGGCCACGCGGTCGGACCTCGTCGTTGCCGATAGCGCGCGGGTTGTAGAGGCACCACTCGATCGCCTCGAACAGCGTCGTCTTGCCGACCCCGTTGGCGCCGATGATCCCGACCGTCGCCTCGGCCGGGATGGTGACGCGGCGCGTCCCGGCGTACTGCTTGTAGTTCTCGATCAGGACGTCGACCAGGATCATCGCGCTCCCTCCTCGTCGGGCGTTGCTCCCGCCTCCAACGCCTCGGCCAGCGCCCGATCACCCCGCTCCAGAAACGCCTGGGCAAAGGCATCGTCGTAGGGCGGTGTCCCCTTGCGCGATGCGACAAACTCGCCGAACAGGGCGCGGAGGTCGGTCATCTCGTGGTCGTCGTACTCCGCTGGATTGGGAAGCAGCACCGAACGCGGCGTAACCACGGAGAGCGACCAGACGAACGCACCGGATTCGCGACGCAGGATGGCCTCGACCTCGCGGCGGATCGGGCGCGGCGTGTCGATCAACTCGACATGGGTCATCGCCTCCGGCTCATTCAGCTTGCGCAGCTGGTCCATGACTCGCTCGACGATGTCCTCCGCCGGTCGCCCGTCACCGTGGATCGGTTTCAGGTCGAGCATCGGGCGAACAGGCAGCGCGATGTGCTCGACCTTGACCGGGCCGCCCGGCGTGCCGATCTCGACCAGGTTGTACCCAGGTGTGGCGCCGCGGTCGCCCCACCCCGTGCGCTCCGTCGAGCCGCTGTACCAGGCGTTGGCCGCCGGTTGGGTGGCGATGTGGTAGTGACCGAGGGCGACATAGTCGAAGTCGGCGTCGAGCAGCGTCGGACTCAACTCTTGCTCGCCAGGTTCGCTTGGCCCAGGGACGAGGACGCCCGGCGTCAACCCATGTGTGACGAGGAGGTTTCGGCGGCCGGGAACGACCTGCGAAAGCGCCGGGTCGGGGTTGGTCAGGGCGCCATGAGGGATGGCGTCGAGATGCAGGTTGAACTCCTCCCACACGACATGCTCCGACTCGTAACCAGCGACGAACCTCACCTCCGGTAGCACCAGTGCGAGCAGCGAGAACGCCGATCCACTCATGCGCAGGCGGGGCGTGTCGTGGTTGCCGCTGATCACCAGCGTGCGGATCCCCGCCGCTTCGAGGCGGCGCAGCTGCCGGATCAGGTGACCGAGCGAGTGCCACGTCGGCCGCGTGTGGTGAAAGACATCGCCACTGTGGATGGCGACATCGACGCCGCGGGCCACGACATCCTCGATCACGCGCTCGAAGGCGACCTCGATGTCCACCGCCCGCTGGTTGCGCCCCGTCACCGGGTCCAGTTTCGACATCGCCCGGTAGCCGAGGTGGGTATCCGAGAAGTGGGCGATCCGAATCGGGCGGTCGGCGGCGTTGGCGGGCGCCTCGGTCATCCCTGCCCTCGCAACTGGCGGACGATGTCGAGCTCTCGCTTCGCGATCTGCCACGGATTGCCGCGCCCATTCGGCTGGTTGGTATAGAGGCGCTCCAGCTTGCGGCACAGCGCGTCGATTGCGTCGGAGTCTGCGCCCGCGGCAGCCGTCAACACCTCAGACTTCGGCGGCGCCTTCGTCGTCATCAGGCGTTGCAGGACGCGGAAGAGTCCGTCGGCGGGGTGGGTGCGCCGCTCCTGGTTGAAGATGCGCTGGCCGACCATGCCGGGGATCGTCGGCGGGTGTGGGAACGACCCGAAGAGCGGTGCCCGGAAGTGGGCATGGCGCACCAGCAACCGCCCCTTTTGCAGCCCGAGCAGCTCGGCCTTGGCTGTCTCCGTCAGCGAGCGGTAGGCGGAGTTGGTGATCTCCTCGTCGCCGACGCGGCCGTAGAGCGACGTTCCGCAGTTGCCGAGGATCTCGCTGTCCACTTTCGAGCGGAACTGCTGCGCGCCGAAGAGTACGACGTTGAGGTGCCGACCACGGGCGGCGATGTCGACCAGCGTGTCGCGCAATCCGCCCTCGCCCCCGGCCGGCGCGTACTTGTTCAGCTCATCGACGAAGACGACGAGCTTGTCGACGTTGAGTTCGCCCTTCTCCGCCATCCGCCAGGCCGCGCCGATGACCGAGGTCACGATCAGTTCTTGAGCCGTCGAGTTGCAGTTCGAGATGTCGACGACGCGCAGTTCATGGTTGCCGAAGGCGTCGGTCGCCTGGGGCAGACCGCCGTACTTGACCGTTCCCTCTGCCATCAACCCGCCGAGCTTGTTCGACACCCCCTGGAGCCGGTTCTTGGCCTTGCGGATGGTGGCTTTGTGGTGGCCGTCCCATTCGCTGCTCTCTGGGTGCGCCTCGAAGAACCCGTCGATCTCGGCGAACAGCTTGGTCAACTCGTGCATCGATTTCACCTTGCGTTCACGCAGGTGATAGAGAAAACCCCAGAACTTGTCGTCGAGGTCGTTGCGGTCGAAGACGCGATGCGGGTACCAGAGCGCGGTTTCGAGCGACCACAGGATCGGGTGCACGCACTCCGTCTCGCCCGGCGCATTGCGCAGGGTGTTCAGGTCCGTGTACTGACGGAAGTTGCCGAGGTCGATGACACCGTTATGGGCTTCCGGCGCCTGGTTGAGCTTGAACGGGGCAAAGAGACGCAGATTGGCGAAAGGATGCGGTTCCAGCTCAAGCGAGCGGTAGGCGGTGCCGTCGCGTTCGCTCAGTCCCTTCCACCCGCCAGCGGCGTAGATGCCGTCGAGTTCGGCGGTCGGCTGGGCGGGTTTGTCGAGCCAGAGCAGGTCGGGGCCTTTGACGTTGAACATCAAGGCCGCGACGCTCGTACCCTTACGCTCCATCGTCTGGAACACGGAGCTGATCAGGAAGAGGGCATGGCTCGTCTTGGTCGCCAGGCCGGACTGGCCGGTCCAGTTGGCATGACCCGCTTCCGGGCCGAGCAGGTAATCCTCGTCGAGGTAGAGCGGCGTGCGCTGGAACTGCTCGCGCCCGTGTTCGTCGCGGACGATCTCGCCCCCCTCGTCGCGGTCGTAGTTGCCGTTGACGTGCATCAGCGCCGGGACCTTGGCGCCGCTGAACTTGGCAACCCCGAGCGCGTACTCGATGGCGTCCTTCGTCCCGAAGTAGATCGGGCCACTGACAGCCGGGCGGTTCGAGGTCACGTCGTCGCGGAGATGTTTGGTCGCCAGCACCGTAACCGTGAAGACGAGGATCTCCGGCCGGCGCGTCGGCGCCTCCTCCGCGAGGGCCTGCTCGACATGGCGGTCGAAGTAGTCGTCGAGGAACGAGCGCAGGTCGGAGTACCTGCGCGGTTCGTCCACGACGCCGATGACTGCCGCCTCCTCCGAG
>JACDBO010000131.1 GCA_013694885.1 Chloroflexia bacterium
GTTATGTGCTGGACACCGACGCCGTCGCCCTCGGCGAGCCGGAGGACATCGCCGAGGCGCCGGAGATCATCCAGTACCAGGTGTCCGCGACCGGCGTGGCCCGCGCAGTCTTCACGGCGCAAGAACAGCAAGCGCTGGCGACCTCCCTCGTTGGTGCCAGCAAGGCGGAGGCGCGGGCAGCGCTTGCGGCCCGGCCGGCGATCATCGCGGCCGACATCGCCTACACCCCCGGTTGGTGGTTCGAGCGGATGCCGCGTCTGGAGAGCCGCATCACCGTCGAAATCCACGAAGGCGCGGGTCCAGTGCCCGACGGCACCCCCCCCGCCACGCCGGACGAGGACTCAGCCTATCTCTCTCGACCCTCGGCCCTCGGCCCTCGGCCCTTCTCGTGATGGGACGAATCCTGTGCCTCGATGTCGGTGAGCGACGGGTCGGTATCGCGATCAGCGACGAACTGGGGATCGTCGCCAGCCCGGTCGGCTTCGTGCGGCGTGGCCCCAGGGAGCTGGATGAACTGCGGACACTGCTCGACCGCTACGGCGCCGAGCGGCTGGTAGCTGGGTTGCCGGTCGGGCTCTCCGGGTGGGAAGGACCACAGGCCGAGGCGGTGCGCGCGTTCGCCGACGCCACCGCGGCGGCCCTGGCGCTGCCGCTGGCGTACTGGGACGAGCGCCTGACCTCGACGATGGCGGAGCGCTCGCTGGTCGCCAGCGGGTCGCGGCGGGCCAAACGGCGCGAGCAGATTGACGCGGTCGCCGCCGCGATTATCCTGCAGAGCTATCTCGACCACCTGCGCTGGTCGGAGGCAAGAGGATAGAGGATAGAGGATAGGGGGCAGGAGAAAAGTGTCGCCAGACCGATTCCGGCGAAGCGGGTACGCCCGCGGAAGTCGGCTCACTCTCCTCTGTCCTCTGTCCCCTCGACGTACGGAAATCGAGTAGGATGGTCGGCGGCAATAGATCGGGAGATTCGCCAGGTGCCGCCCCGCACGGTGGCGGAGAGGGATTATATGAAGAAGCTCATTATCGCGGTGGTGCAGAACGAGGATGCGGACGCGGTGGTCGACGCGCTGCTGGAGGAGGAGTTCCGCGCCACGCGGCTCGCCAGCACCGGCGGCTTCCTGCGGCGGGGCAACACCACGCTGATGATCGGTGCCGACGAGGACCAGGTCGAGCGCGTGCTTGATCTGATCCGCCAGCACGCCCGCGCGACCGGCGCGGCCCCCCAGGCCCCCGTCGAAGGCGCCACCCAACCGGCCGCCGCCACCGTCTTCGTCCTCGACCTCGAGGAATACCAGCGCCTCTAGCGATTCTCGGTCCGGTTCCAGGCCAGCCATGCCGGCAGCGTGCCGTCGGCCTTGAGATCCGTGAGGAACGGTTCAGGGTAGGTGGGCAGCTTGTCGGTAAAGACGACCAGCACCCAGCGGTCGGGTTGATCGATCAGTCCGATCGCGGGAACGATGATGGCGCGGGCGTCGGTCTGCTGCCTGAGGCGGCTGGAGGTTTGCTGGCAGAGGCGCTTGCTGTCGGCGAAGCACCACGGTGCATTCTGCAGGGAGAGGGTTCGACAGAGGGCGGGGTCGCGCACATCGAGCACGCGATCCAGAGAGGCGCGGACGTCGAATGTCCGCCGATATCGCTGCTCACCCGCGATTGCCGGGTCCTTGATCTCGTCCTCGACATGCCGGGCCCACTCCGTCGCCATGACGCGTGGGTCGCCTCCCAGGTAGAGGGTTGGCTCACCGCGCCGGTTCCGGTCGGTGAGGGCAGCGTACAAGGGATCGAGCGGGTTGTTGTTCGGCGCGTCGGGGATCGTGCGGTATACCAGCTGGTCGATCGAAATAAGGAATGGATCAACCCGCATCGCTTAACTTATAGCTTCGTAATCCGATGCCAGCGCGGAGAGCACTCGCTCCTCGTTGCCGCCCCGCAGGAGGTCCAACGCGGTCTGCCCATCGAATCGTGCGGAGGGCGTGGTCAGAAACAGGCGCAGCCCTTCCCCGGTATAGACAGCATGTCCCAGCTTGGCCACATCCGGGTACCGAGCCAGTTCCGCTAGCTCGTCACCCCGCTTAGAGCGGTTCTCACAATGGTTGTCCGCTGAGCTGGTAGCCACAGTGCGCGAACCAGGCGACCGCATCGGCCGCCGTGATGGTGGCCAGCCCCG
>JACDBO010000133.1 GCA_013694885.1 Chloroflexia bacterium
GCTGTAGCCACGGGGGCTGGCCGGGCTGGCGAGGTTGTAGATACGATCGAAGGGCCGGGCGAGGCTGGGAGCGGTGAGCGGCTGGCTCATGTCCTGGTAGACGATCTCGAGGCGGGGATGATTCCGGGACGACGCGAGATTGACGTACCGGCCGGTCAGGAAGTTGTCGGCGACGACCACGGCGTGGTCGGCCGCGAGCAATTGGTCGACGAGATGACTCCCGATAAACCCCGCGCCACCTGTCACCAGGACCCGCATGTCCGCCTCACGCCGCTTGCTGTCGATTGGCCGCGTGGCAGCATACCAGAAGGGCGACTCGCCACCCATTTCTAAAGCGGACTACAGATCAGTTGGCCCACCGTCGTCGGGTCGGTGCCCTGTGCCCGCCCGTGGCCCTCGGGGCCACATCGCCAGAAAATGTCGACCTTCGGTCGATGGGTGGGCCCAGGGCACCGACCCGACGATCTCCCAACCTCTATGCAACCCGCTTTGAGCGTAGCCGGCCCGGACAATGGCCACGGGTCAGAGTGATTTCCCCTAGCCAGCCGTTAGGAAGATGTGCTCATGCCGGGTCGCCATCCTTCCCATACCATTCAAATGGGCAATCCAGTTTCGCGTGATGCCGCTCTTGGCCCAATGTCACTGCTCACGACCCAAGGGCCGGATGGAGACCTGTCGATTCCCTACGCGCGCCGGCGGTGCACCGGAAGCGCGGTCAGCGAGAAACCGTCCGAGGAAGGCGATTGGCACAGCAGTATTGGGGGGCGGAGTCTGAAGCCCTCGTTACCCCCGTGTCGACACACGGGTGAACGGCGACATGATGGCGACGGTCTCTGGTGTCTGGTCACTCCCCGCGCGCATCCGCACGAACTCCGCGATCCGATTGCCCGCGGATGCCGTCAGCGTCCTGGCACTTCTCGTCCTGCTGGCAGCCGGCAGATGGGTCCTGTGGTACGGCGACCCCGCGATCGGACTCGACGGCGTTACCTTGTCTTACCCGATGTACGAGTTTCTCGGCGAGATGCTGCGCGCCGGCGACATTCCTGGCTGGAACCCCCATCAATTCTCCGGTGTGCCCTTCGCCGCCGATCTCCAGTCGGGCTGGACCTACTTGCCGGTCATGGTTATTTTCACCACCCTGCCGCTCGGGCTGGCGATCAAGGCATTTCTCCTCTTCCACGTCGCGCTGACCGGGCTGGCGACCTACGCGCTTGCCCGCGTCCTCGGGCTGATCCCGGTCGGCGCCCTGGTCGCGTCGGTCTCGTACGCACTGTCGGGCTACTTTTCCGGGTACTCCGTCCACACTCCACTGCTTACCCAGGTAGCCGCCTGGTTGCCGGTGCTCGTCCTGGGCGCCGAGATGTCGGTCCGCAGCCGCGGATGGCTCTCCCGGGCCTGCTGGTGGGGCGCCACCGGGCTGGCACTGAGCCAGATCTTCGCCTCGCTGCTGGGTCAGCGCTCGTACTACGCGCTGCTCCTGCTGGGCAGCTATCTTGTCTACCGAACACTCATCGTCCCGCCGGAACTCACGCCAATTCGGCGGCGGGTGGCGATCCTGATGCTGCACGGCAGTGGAATTCTCCTCTTCGGCGTTGGGTTGGCGGCGGCGGGTCTGCTGCCCCGGCTGGAGTACTACACCCGTTCCAACCTGGCGCACGGCTACGAGGGATGGGCCGCTGTCGGCGGCGGGTGGCGGTTCTCATGGATCCTCGACGTGCTGCTGACTCGTCACGAGCTGTTCTACGCTGGCGCCGTGACGATTTGTCTCGCCGTGCTTGCGCCCCGGTACGCGCGCGGATGGCGCTTTGCGCCCTACTTCGCCGGTCTCGCGGTGACCACCCTCCTCCTTACATCCCAGACGACCACCCCGCTCCATGCGATCCTGTACCGGCTCTTCCCTCGCTTTGAGGAACTTCACCGGCACTTCCCAGAACGGATCGTGATCATCTTCTTTCTCGGGCTGGCGCTTCTGGCCGGCGCCACGGTCAGCACACTCCGACGATGGCCGTTCGTGCCCATGCTGCTCGTCCTGCTTGTGGTCGTCGACCTCTCCGTCGCCGGGCGGCTTGCGGTGGCGAATCGCGGCATCAAACTAGATCCCGAGCAGTACTACGAGCCCATGGGGGCGGCGGACTTCATGCGTTCGCGGCAGGAAGAGCAGGCATTCCGCTATTTCGGCTACGATCCGCAGCTCCACGTCATCCTCTTCGGGATACCAATGCACTACCGTCGGCAGTTCGCGGAGCCGGCAGCGATGGCGCTGGTGGTCAATAACCGGGCGACGATGTTCCGCCTCCCAGACCTCCAGGGTTATAACCCGGTGCAACCGGGACGTTATGTCGAGTTCATGATCGCCCTCAATGGCCATCCGCAGGACTATCACGGCGCTCACGTGCTGGGGGGCGGGCTCGACTCGCCACTGCTTGATCTTTTGGGGGCGCGGTACGTGGTGGTGCCGGCGGCGGTGCCGCCCGGTCGGCCCGACATCTTCCACCTGACGCAGCAATGGTCGACGGTCTACCAGGATGCGCAGGTGCGCGTGCTGGAGAACCCGGACGCCTTGCCTCGTGCCTGGTTGGTCCATGAGGCGCGGCGGGTGGAACGCGGGGAAGCGCTGCCGCTGTTGGCCTCCGGGGCGGTCGATCCCCGGCGGGAGGCGCTGCTGGAGGCGTCGCCGCCGGTCCTGGAACGGGTGGAGAATCCGGCGAAGGATGAGGTCGCCATGACCGCGTATGAGCCAGAAGCGCTGCGCCTGCGCACGATGTCCGAAGCGCCCAGTCTGCTGATGCTGAGCGAGAGCTACGATCCGAACTGGCGGGCGTACGTCGATGGGGAGCGGGTGGACCTCTACGTGGCGGACCACGCCCTGCGGGCGGTGCCGGTGCCGGCAGGGGTGCATGAGGTCGAGCTGAGGTATGAGTCGCGGACGCTGGCACTCGGGATGGCAATCTCGGGCGGCACGGCGCTCCTCTTCGGCGCCCTGCTAGTGGCCACGGCCTGGCAACGCCGGCAGACTTCGGCGAGCCCAGAAGACTTCGGCCGCCGTCGTCTTGAAAAATCGCTCCTCACCGCCAACTAGAGGCTGACGATGACTGACCTGAGCGGCACGCAACTCATTTCACGTCCAAGGCAAATCGTCGCCACGAAACTCGCCAAATCTCAGATCATGGACGGTGTGATGGCGCTCGCGATTTTTCTGGGCGCGCTCTGGCTCTTCGACTCGCCGCCACTCGTTACGAGTGATACGAATATGTACGATCTGGGCATTGCGGCCTACGGTGGGGTGCGGGCGGCCGATGGCTTCGTCCCCTATGTCGATAGTCACACGCCCTATGGTCCGGGGCAGTTCTATTTCCGCGCCCTCATCTTTGGTGTCTTTGGCACCAATCTCGGTGTGATGCTCGCCGAGCTCACCGTCTTCAGCGCCCTCTTCGTGGCCGCGAGCTACGTGGTTCTCCGACACGTCACCGCATACGTCCCGGCCGTCGTGCTGAGCTTCGCCATCGGCGCCCTGGCGCCGCTGGCCCTGCATTCCAACACCGCCAGCGCCCTGGTGTTCATGCTCGTGGCGGCCGGCTGCATGCTCCGCTACGTGCAGGTGCGGCGCCCGGTGTGGTTGGCGCTCACCGGAGTGGCCATCGGCTTGATTGGAACGGTGCGGTGGGATTTCGGCATCTTCAGCATCGCGGTGTTCAGTTTCGCGACGGTGAGCTTGCCGTACATTCAGCGTGCCATCGAACCGCGTACGGCGGCGCGAGTGCCCCCCGATCGACCCGCGCGGCGCCTGGCCCAGCTGCTGGTTCCCGCTCTCCTCGCGGCGCTTCCGTTCTATGCGCCGGTCCTCCTCAGCGATCCGATGGCGATCCTCCGCTCCGTGCGGTTGGCGCAGGCCGCCGGGCCCTATCGCACCCTGCCGTTTCCGTTTCCGTTCAATCCGCTTGCGGTGATCAGCGGCGAGATCCCGATGCTGTGGTTCCTGGTCAGCGTCATGGTCGGCTCCTCCGCCTTCGTATTCCCGCTCCTTGGCCCCATCAACCTCCTCACCATCGTCGTCGTTCTCTGGAGAAAGCGACCGGGCACGCCGAGCGCTCCGCTTGTCCTGCATACGCTGGTGACGACGCTCTGCGGCGGCTGTCTGTTCCTGTACGGATTTTCTCGCTCCTCCGATCTCCTCCACATGGCCCCGTCCGCAATGTTCATGTTCATGAGTCTCCCCTGGCTCTTCTGGCTGACGCCTCAGCTACGAACCACGGGTTCCCTCGGCGGGGCGGTGCTTGGACGGGTGCTGATGACCACCACGGTGCTCGTCGTCACCCTCGCCGTGGTTTTTGGCGTCCTGATGCGCCAGAGCGAGGCGGCGCCGACGCATGCCTCCGCGAACCCACGGCTCGCTGGTTTCATGATGGAGTCGGGCGCGGGGCGGGACTACGACGCACTGGTGGCGTACATCACGGAGCATACGCGGCCCGGTGACGCTATCTTCTCCGGGTTGATGCGGCACGACAAAGTCCACGTCAACGACGTGCTGATCTACTTCGCGGCCGATCGCCATTCGGGTGTCCGTGACTACCACATGGACCCCGGCACCACGACGACCCGTGAGGTCCAGCGGCAGATGATCCAGGACCTGCAACGACACGAGGTCCGCCTGATCGTCCTGGCCGATCCCGGCTTGCCCTTCGAGCTCAACCTGAGCCGGGACAGTAGTGGGGTTTTCGAGCTGGACGATTACATCGAGGCGAACTACGCCCCGGTCGAGCGGTTTGGATCCTACCTCGTCTTGATGCGGCGCGACACCGTCGATGTCTCCTGCGCGACCGTTGCCGAACCCGGTCAACACGGTTCGGTCGACGGCGCCGTCCAACCGTTCACGGACGAGCAGACCGTCACGCGCGACGGGTTTGTCAAGATTGAGGGCTGGGCGGCAACGGCGACCGGCGGCGTTCCGCTGGCCGATGTCGAGGTGCGGGTCAACGGGCACGCGGTTCCGGCCGTCCTGCACTGCCTGCCGCGCGACGACGTGGCAGCGGTCCACGGGTCCGCGGCTCGGTACGGGGGATGGGCGGCGAATGTCGACCTACGCGACGTTCCGGGTGTGGACGAAGGGCCGCTGTCGATCGAGGTGGATGTGATCGACCGTGACGGCGTTCGGTACCGCCTGCCGACGTCGACCTCGTTCGAACCCGTCGATGTTGCCCCAAGCGTTCTGTGCATTTCCGATGGCGAGTTCGTCGCGACGGTGGAGAACTGCGGGTGAGGTTTGGGCATCGCGACATCCTGATTACCGGGGGGGCGGGGTTTGCCGGCTCGAACCTGGCGGTCTGGTTCAAAACGCGCTACCCGGAGGTGCGGGTGACGGCGCTGGACAACCTCAAGCGGCGGGGATCGGAGCTGAACCTGGGGCGGCTGCGGGAGCACGGCGTCGATTTCGTACACGGCGATATCCGCAACCCGGAGGATCTGCGGTTCGAGGGGCGGCGGTTCGACCTGCTCCTGGAGTGCTCGGCGGAACCGTCGGTGCTGGCCGGGTATGGCGAGGCGCCGGACTACCTGGTCAACACCAACCTGCTGGGCACCGTGAACTGCCTGGAACTGGCGCGGCGGACCGGGGCCGACCTCATCTTCCTGTCGACGAGCCGGGTCTACCCGGTGCGAGCGCTCAACGCGGTCGCCACCGACGAGGGAGAGAGCCGCTTCGAACTGGCGGCGCGGCAGGAGCAGACCGGGGTCTCGGAACATGGGGGCAGCGAGCGGTTCACGGTCGATGGGGTGCGCTCGCTCTACGGCGCCACCAAGCTCTGCTCGGAGCTGCTGATCCAGGAGTACGCGGCGGCGTACGGGCTGCGCTTCGTCGTCAACCGCTGCGGGGTGCTGACCGGCCCATGGCAGATGGGCAAAGCCGATCAGGGGGTCTTCACGCTCTGGGTGGCGATGCACTACTTTGAACGGGAGCTGAGCTACATCGGCTGGGGTGGAACGGGGAAACAGGTCCGCGACCTGCTCCACATCGACGACCTGGCGGAACTGCTCGACGTCCAGCTGGCTCGATTCGAGGCGCTGAACGGCGAGACCTTCAACGTCGGCGGCGGCAGGGGCCGCAGCCTCTCGCTGCTGGAGACGACGCGGCTGTGCCAGGAGATCACGGGGCGCACGATTCCGGTGCGGTCGGTTTCGGAGAATCGACCGGCGGATCTGAAATGGTACGTGACCGACAACCGCCGGGTGTCGGACGCAACGGGATGGGAACCGCGGCACGATCCGCGTGCGACACTGTCGGCAATCCATGACTGGATCAGGGCGGAAGAACCGTTGGTCGGCCACCTGTGGCTGGGCTGAGAATAGGGGCGAGGGGAGAGGATGTCTGTTGTGCTGGTGACGGGGTCGGCCGGGTTGATCGGCTCGGAGACCGTCGAGTATTTCTGCGAGCTGGGGCACGACGTGGTCGGCGTCGACAACAATATGCGGCGCACGTTCTTCGGCGACGACGCGTCGACCGACTGGAACCGTGACCATCTCCAACGCCGCTTCCCGGAGCGGTATCACCACCACGCGATCGATATCCGGGACCAGCGGGCCGTTGGGGAGCTCTTTCATCGCTATGGACGGGAGATCGGCCTGGTGGTGCACACGGCGGCGCAGCCGTCGCACGACTGGGCGGCGCGCGAGCCGCTGACCGATTTCACGGTCAACGCCAACGGCACGCTCGTCCTCCTGGAGGCGACGCGGGCGTTCTGTCCGGAGGCGGTCTTCATCTTTACGTCGACCAACAAGGTCTACGGGGACACGCCCAACCGCCTGCCGCTGGTGGAGCGGGAGACGCGGTGGGAGATTGAGCCGGGGCACGCCTTCGCCGCGGGGATCGACGAGTCGATGAGCATCGACGCCTCGACGCACTCGCTGTTCGGGGTGTCGAAGGCGGCGGCGGACCTGCTGGTGCAGGAGTATGGCCGCTATTTCGGGCTGCGGACGGGGTGTTTCCGAGGTGGCTGCCTGACCGGACCGAACCATTCGGGGACAGCGCTGCATGGCTTCCTGTCGTACCTGATGAAGTGCGTCTGCACGGGTGCGCCGTACACGGTCTATGGCTACAAGGGCAAGCAGGTGCGCGACAACATCCACAGCCGGGATCTGGTGGGCGCCTTTCACGCGTTCTTCGAGGCGCCGCGGGTGGGCGAGGTCTACAACATCGGGGGTGGGCGTCACAGCAACTGCTCGATGCTCGAAGCGATCGCGCTGTGCGAGGGGATCGCGGGTCGGGAGCTGGACTGGACCTACTCCGAGACGAACCGCATCGGCGACCATATCTGGTACATCAGTGATACCCGCAAGTTTGGCGGGCACTACCCGCGCTGGCGGCAGGAGTATGATCTCCCGCAACTGCTCGAGGACATCTATGCAAGGAATGCCGAGCGCTGGGCGGCACGGCAAGAGAGGGTGAGCGCGTGAGTACCGCGATCGATCTGGAAGCCGCGTACCGGCGTCGCTTCGGCCCCGATATGGCGTTCCGCCGACGGATGTGGGACGTGCTCTGTTCGGCGTTCTTCCAGCGCTACGTGCCCCCCTCGGGCACGGTACTGGAAGTGGGCGCCGGCTACTGTGAGTTCATCAACTCGATCAAGGCCGGGCGCAAGATCGCGATGGACCTCAATCCAGACACGCGACTTCATGCCGATCCGGGTGTGGAGATCGTATTGACTTCCTCGACGGACTTGTCGGTGATCGCGTCCGGTTCGATCGACGTTGCCTTCGCTAGCAACTTCTTCGAGCACCTTGAGCGGGCCGATATTCTCGGCACGATGCGTGAGGTGCGGCGCGTGCTGCGGGCAGATGGCCGCTTTCTCATCCTGCAACCGAATTATCGCTACTGCTATCGCGACTACTGGATGTTCTTCGACCACCTCACACCGTTGGACCACCACAGCCTGACCGAAGCACTGGAACTGAGCGGCCTGCATGTCTCGCACTGTGTGGCCCGCTTCCTTCCCTATACCACCAAGAGCCGATACCCCAGGTCGCTCTCCTTGATGCGCGCGTATCTCCGATTGCCCATCGTGTGGCGGTTTCTCGGACAGCAGGCCTTCGTCGTCGCCGAAGTCGCTCCCCAAGGAGGTAGCCAGGATGCTCTCGGTGCTGATCCCCGCGCAGAACGAGGAGGACGGGCTGCGGGAGACCGTGACGCGGCTGGCGGACATCCTGACAGCGGCGGCGATTCCCTACGAAATCCTCGTCGTCAATGACCACAGCACGGATGGGACCGAGGGCCTGCTTCGCCAGCTTGCCGAGGAGATCCCCGGTTTTCGCTACGTCAACAACACCAAGGCCAAGGGGTTCGGGTCCGCGCTGCAGACGGGGCTGGAGGAGTTTCAGGGGGACGCGGTCTGCATCGTGATGGCGGACGCCTCGGACGATCCGCGGGATGTTGTGACGTACTACCGGAAGCTGCAAGAGGGGTACGAGTGCGTGTTCGGCTCGCGCTTCTCGCGGCACAGCACGGTGGTCGATTACCCGATGCACAAGCTGCTGCTGAACCGCTTCGCCAATCGGTTCATCGCCGCGATGTTCGGGCTGCGCTACAACGACACGACGAACGCCTTCAAGTGCTACCGGCGGGAGGTGATCGCCGGGGTGCAGCCGATCCTCGGTCGCCAGTTCAACATCACCGTCGAGCTGCCGCTGAAGGCGATGATCCGGGGCTACTCGTACGCCGTGGTGCCGATCAACTGGTACAACCGGACGACGGGGGTGTCCAAGCTGCGGATCAAGGAGATGGGGAGCCGCTATCTCTTCATCGTGCTCTATGTCTTCCTGGAGCGGCTGCTCTCCCGCGGCGACTACCGGCGGGTTGAACCGGTCGCTCCCGCGCCGCCAGCGGTGGTCAGCGTGAATACCCCGAAGTCTGCGTGATGCGCGTAGAGCCCTCACCCCGGCGCTGCGCGCCACCCCTCTCCCAAGTCTGGGAGAGGGGTCCGAATCCCTACACATGTGCTCAACAGCCCCCTACCAGTGCTCTTTGTGCAGGACGTCCGCCAGGGGGCGGCGGCCGCGTTTGAGGGAGGGGGAGGGGACGTCGGGAGCGGGGTGGCCGACCATGACGATGCCGATGGGCAGGAAGTGGTCGGGGATGCCAAGCAGGGCTTGCAGGTCCCGCTGCTGCCAGACGCCGACGAAGGCGCCGGCAAGCCCTTCGTCGACGGCGGCGAGCAGGATCAACATCAGCGCGCAGCCGGCGTCGGTGTGCCAGTAGGGGACGGGCCACTCCATCTCCTCCTCGTCGGGCGATTTCTTGTCGGGTTCGCGGTAGCGCTCCTTGTAGACCTGTTCGCTGGCGCAGATGATGATC
>JACDBO010000178.1 GCA_013694885.1 Chloroflexia bacterium
GGATTGCGCTGGGGCAGGATGATAATTCCCGTGCCGAGCCGGATCGTGGTCGTCCGCGCCGCCAGGAAGGCGAGGGCGATCAGCGGGTCGAGGATGCGGTCCTCGGGCGCCATCGGCGACGCCGGCACCGGTGGGTCGGGCAAGACGACATGCTCGCCCGCCCACAGTGAGTCGAAGCCGGCTGCCTCGGCGAGCCGGGCGATCCGCGCCGCGCTTTCGGGATAGCTGCACGCATCCATGTTCATCGAAAAGAGGCCGAACTTCAGCGCCTCAGGCATGGGCGATCGTCCTCGAACTCATCGACCGCCGGATGACCACCTGGTCGAGGGCGCGTGCCTGGCGGACCGGCGCATCGCTGGTGGTCACGACGTGCCGTCGTCGCCGGGGCGCGCGTCGCGCCAGGCAACGAGTCGCCGGAGTGGGTCCAGATCGGCGCCAGGGCCGCTGACGCCGATGATGAGGTGGGTGATGCCGTTGGCCACGTAGTCGTCGGCCCGCGCCACCTCCTCGGGGTCCGTGAGCAGGATCGAGCGCTCGATGGCGGCCGGGTCGCGGCCGACCCGCGCGCACCACTCGTCGAGCACGCCGCTCAAGCGCCCGATCTCGACGGGGTTACCAAACCCGTTCCAGATGTCGGCGTGCTCGGCGACGATGCGCAGCGTCACCTTCTCACCGGAGCCGCCGATCAGGAGCGGGATGTGGCCGTTGACCGGACCGGGGTTGAGCATGTCGAGCCGGTCCGCGATGACCGGCAATGCCGCCGCCAGATCGCGCAGCCGCTCCGGGGCGGTCTTGAAATCGTAGCCGTACTCGGCGTAGTCGCGCTCGAACCACCCGGAACCGAGTCCGAGGATCAGGCGGCCGCCGGAGATGTGGTCGACGGTGCGCGCGATGTCCGCGATGAGATGCGGGTTGCGGTAGCCGATGCTGCTCACCAGGGCGCCGATCTGGACGCGCTCGGTAGCCTCCGCCATCGCCGCCAGCAGGCTCCAGCACTCGAAGTGGCTGCCGTCGGGTTCGCCGTAGAGGGGAAAGAAATGGTCCCAGTCGAAGAGGGTGTCGGCACCGATGTCTTCGGCCTCGCGCCAGGTCTCGCGCAGGCGCGCGGAGGTCGTGTGTTGTTGCGGGGCGGTCACCCCGATGCGGATGGGTATTGATTGCGTCGAATCCATGCGTGCGTTCTCCTCGTCGCGTCGTCGCTCGGCCACCGATATGCGGCCGCCGCGGCGCGAACCATCTCGCCACCCTAGTCGTGATACGCTCGTGATGGCAAGTAGGCACCAGAAAGTGCGGTACATACGATCTGGTTCGTATGGGGGTTAGAGGAGCGTGGCGGTTGACGAGCAACGCGCTGGAGCGAGGGTGCTGGACGGTCAGTGTCCCCCGCGGCAGGCGCTCGACCTGATCGCGGACCGGTGGACGATGATCGTGATCAAGGCACTGGCGGAGGGCATCCAGCGCTACGGCGCGCTGCACCGGGAGATCGGCGGCATCTCGCAGAAGATGCTGACCCAGACGCTGCGGTCGCTGGAGCGCGATGGGTTGGTGCGGCGGACGGTCTATCCCGTCGTCCCGCCCAAGGTCGAGTACGCCCTGACGCCGCTGGGCGAGACGCTGATCGAGCCCCTGGCGGCGATCGGCGCCTGGGCCGAGCGGCACATGGACGAGATCGTGCGGGCGCGAACCCGCGCGGACTCCGTGTGACCGCGGATTGCGGATCAGTTGAGCAATCGTCGTAGGGGCGGATGGCATCCGCCCGTCGTCCGATGGTCGGCATTCCGAACCGGAGTCACCACGCGCAGCCGGGCGCATGCCATGCGCCCCTACCATTCGACCGCTGGAAGGTGTCCGCGCCGGAGAGCCGTTCGGTCCGTAGGAGGCGTCTGGGCGGCGCTATCTCGGGGGAGCGACATGGCGACGCCCAGACGCGCCGCGGCGGAGGAGGCGGCGGACGAGGAAGGGGCCGGCGAGGACCATGACGAGGAGGCGGGCGAGTTGGACGGCGAGGACGAGGGGGACGTTGGCGCCGGTGTCGAGGGCGGCGATGGTGGCCGCGTCGATGCCGCCGGGGGAGGTGGCGAGCAGGGCGCTGAGGAGGTCGATGCCGCTGGCGATGTGCAGCAGCCAGCCGAGACCGGCGCAGAGCAGGCTGAGGGCGACGATGAAGCCGAGGACGGGCGGCAGCAGGGCACCGATGCGCCGCATGGTCGCCGCGTCGAAGCGGGCGCCGACGCGGGCGCCGAGCAGCAGGTAGGCGAGCGGCAGCACGAATGGCGGCCAGGCGACCGGCCCGATGCTGAGCAGCGCCGGGATCAACCCGACCAGCAGCGCGCCGATCAGGGCGCCGGCGGGGATGCGCAGGCGCACCCCCAACCAGCCACCGAGCACCGCGACGGCCACCGCCAGACCGTACCGGACCGCCATTGAGGAGCCCGGCGTCTCGGTCAGCGACTCCACGACCGGCGGTTCTCCCGACTCGATCTGATTGGCCAGGACGGAGATGGTGAGGACGACGATGACCAGCCGGGCGTACTGCATGAAGGCGACGAGGCGGGCGTCGGCACCCAGCTCCTCGCTCATCGCCACCATGCCGGAGGCGCCGCCGGGCACCGTGCCGAGGGCGGCGGTCGGGGCGTCGAGGGTGGTGACGCGGGCGAGGACGACACCGGCAAGCAGGCTGACCGCCAACACGGCGCCGGTGGAGAGGCTGATAGCCAGCCAGTGGTCGGCGATCGGGGCGAGGGCGTCGATCGTGAACGAGGCGCTGAGGGTGACGCCGATGACCGCCTGAACACCGGCGAAGACGAGCGGCGGGTGCGGTCCCGGTGGGAGGCCGCGCAGCGAGAGGAGGACCGAGGCGAGCATCGGCCCGACCAGCCAGGCAACCGGCAACCCGATCCAGGAAGCGCCCCACCCCA